>CACZQQ010000248.1 GCA_902783355.1 uncultured bacterium | reverse complement strand
TGGTTCTCTCCGGTGGGTTGGTGGGGGATGGTGGGTTTCAAACAAACAACTAACAATCAAACAAACAACTAAACAATAATTAGAGACTATTTTGAATCGATTTTGTCGTACTGGAGGCCTTCGGGCTGCGTCGGCAGGCCGCGTGCGCGCAGGACGCTGTCCGGCAGCGGCAGCGGCACGTTGTCGTCGGCGGTCTCGCCGCAGTAGCCTCCCGCCAGGTGCTCGTAGGCGCGGAAGCCCGCCTGGATGGCGTCGCGCGACTTGATGGCCTCCATCAGCCGGCGGTGGGAGGCGTGTGTCTCGTTCATCTCCTTGCTGTCAATGGGGGTGTCAATTGTCAGGCGGAGCGTCCAGAAGACCATGGACATCATGCGGATGAGGAGCGGCTCGTGGGAGGCGTTGACGATGGCGCGGTGGAATTCGAAGTCCAGTTCGCGGTAGGCCTGGATGTCCTTCCGCCCGAAGGCGTCGTCCATTTCGGCGAAGATGGCGGCCAGCTCGAAGAGTTCGCGGTTGGTGGCCTTCGTGGCGGCCAGGGCCGCCGCCTGGTGCTCCAGTGTGCGGCGCATGACGATGCCGACGCGGAAGGAGGTCTGGCTGTAGTCGATGCGCTGGTAGCCCTTGGTCGTGCTGCGCACGCAGCCCTCTCCCTCCAGCGAGAGGAGCGCCTTGCGGGCGGAGCTGCGGTTGATGCCCAGCTTCGCGGCGAGCCCCGCCTCCGAGATGTAGCACGGCTTGCCCAGCGGCATTTCGCGGATGATGAACTCGCGCGTGCGTTCGAGCGTGTTGTCCTGGTCTGGATTTGTCATGGCTATGCGAAGTATCTCCATGTGCGGTAGAGGGAGTCGGCCTCGCGCTTCATCTCCTCCTCCGTGTGCTGGTTGGTGGCGAACTGCATGAGCTGCGGCTGCACGATCTCCGCCTGCGGGCAGATGCCCTTCTCCGTGACGAAGCGGTCGTTGTAGCCCAGCGGCCCGATGACCTTCTCGCGCACATCGCCGATGGAGCCCTCGTTGTAGAGCAGCTGCCATGCCGCGAAGACGCTGCCGCCGTTGTTCAGCTCGATGTACTTGGAACGGAAGTCCGCCCACGGGACGTCGGGGTTCACCATGCGCAGCGCGTAGGTGAAGTAGCTGTTCTCGTCGCCGGGGGCCACATATTGCGGGACGAGCCACGGGCAGTCCGCGACGGCCGCGTCGTAGTGGCGCGCGCTCTCTTGGCGCAGCGACACGAAGTACTCCATCTTCTCGACCTGGCCCAGGCCGACGGCCGCCGCGACCTCCGGCAGGCGGTAGTTGCAGCCGAACTTGTCATGCCGCTTGTGCGTGTTGCTCTGGAAGATGTCGCGGACGGCGCGCTTCTGCTGCTTCGGCGTCGCGTTCTCGGGGATGCGGAAGCGGCCGCTGTCGGCGGTCAGGTTCCGGAAGCCCTGCGTGGAGAAGCTGCGCATCCGCAGCGCCAGCTCGTCGTCGTTGGTGGCGACGATGCCGCCGTCGCCGATGGTGAGGTGCTTCGTCTGCTCAAGGCTCCAGCTGCCGATGTGCCCCATGGTGCCGCCGATGCGCTCCTTGTGCTTCCCGAGATAGCACTGCGCGCAGTCCTCCACCACGCCCAGGTTGTGCTCCCTGGCGATCTCCATGATGGCGGTCATGTCGCAGACGCCGCCGTAGAGGTTGACCGCCATGATGGCCTTCGTGCGCGGCGTGATCTTGCGGCGGATGTCCGCCGGGTCGATGAGGAAGGTCTTGGGGTCGATGTCCGCGAAGACGGGGATGGCGTTGCAGTAGAGGATGGCGTTCATGCAGCTGATGACGGTCAGCGGCGTCACGATGACCTCGTCGCCGTTGCCGACGCCCAGCGCCCACAGCGCCGTGTGAAGCGTCACCGTCCCGTTCGCGCAGGCGACGGCGTGCGCAAGCCCCATCTTCTCGGCGAAGGCGCGCTCGAAACGCTGGTTCATCGTGCCGCTGCTGCCGCACAAAAAGCCCGATTCCAGCACTTCGCGCACATAGTTGAGTTCGCGCCCGTCAAAGCGCCATGCCATGCTGCCCATGAGGCTGAGTCTCCCTGCCTGTCTTTCTTTGGTTGCGTGGTAATTCGGTTACCGAATTGCGGAATTGCGGATACTATAAGCCGGATTGGCTTTTTTGCAAATGGGAAATGCGGCGTTAGGCAGTTTTGCGCCTTCGGGCGCGGGGCGGCCCCTTCCGCAGTTTCTTTTCCGCTACTATATTATGTTATATGGAACACTCTTCCGGCCATCATGGCTTCCTTTCACGGATTTCCACGCCGGCCTGGCGGTGGGGGGCGCTCTTTGCCTGCTGGGGCGTCACCTATCTCGTCTGGATCGACTTTGTCCTGCTGACCAATGTGGAGGAACTGCAGGAGCAATTCCTGTTGCGGCCGCTGGGGATGGAGGCGGTTGCGTGCCTGTTGGTCCTTGCGACGCACCTGGCGGGGCTTCGCTTTGCGCCCAAACGCTGGTTGCGCCTCCTCCTGTGGCTCCTCTCGCTATGTTGCCTTGGCATGTGGCTGGCGGCTCCCATAGAGTTGAGAGCCCTTGACAACATGGTGTATGACATTGCGCAGGAGGTCTTTGGACGGTGGTGGGTTCCGCTGGCGATGGCGTGCCAGCTGGCAGCGGACATCATCCATGCGTTGTACGAAAGGCGCGGCGTCGCGGCCGAGTGCCGTCGGCAATGGCGTAGAAGCCTCGCGGTCGGTCTCGCCTTCGCACTTGTTCCGCTGGGCGGCCTGGCGGGCGTCGCCCTGTGGGGGCGTCTGCTGAAGACGCAATGCGAAGTCACGGCCCTTGTCCAGAAACTGGAACCCTGGACGGCGGAAAGAGAGGCGTCGCAGGCGGCTGCATGGAAGGCGTCCAAGGAGGAACTCGCCAAACTGGAGGAGGCCTGGACGGCGGGACAACATGCGGCTGTCTTTGATAACTGGTTGGCGCTCAAGGAGAAATACAAAGACAACGGAGTGCTTGAGGTGAGCCGTCTGCGCGAACTGCCCTCCCTGTTGCGCAAGGGGATTCCGGACGAGGCGGCGCTGTGTCAGGCCATCCAGGAGGAGCTGCGAACCGCCGAGACGGCGATGAAGTGGCCGCTCGCGGCTGAATACGGCGAGTTCCAGGCATCCTGCCGGTCGCATCTGCTGGATGGCTCCTTCTGGAGGGAGTATGACGGGTGGACCCTCTTTCGGTTTGTCCGTTTCTCCCATTTGACGGAACCCATTGAGGACGTGCCCATTGGCGTGGAGAAGGTCTTCCGGTGGAAGACGGTGAGACTTGTTGACGAGTTCTACGCGATGCTGCGTGCGTCTCTGGAGACGCCGCTGGCGGAGATGCCACTACTGGAGGCGAAGTTCGACCGCTGGCTGGGCGAACTGCCGTTGAGTTTCTGGGAGTTCGCGCCGAACAGCAAGTGCATGGATGGCGTCGGCGTCCATATCCACCGCTATTTCGATCTCCACGAGATGCTGTCGTGGCAGGCCGACTGCCGCGAGGCCATCGTGGGCATTGCGGTGCACCAATACCGCCTGAAGCACGGCGAATGGCCGGCGGATTTGGCGCAGCTCGTCCCCGAATTCCTGCCGGAAGTGCCGTGCGACCCCTTCACGGACGGCGCATTGCATCTGGCGCCCCATCCCGAAATCGCCGGCGCCGTGTGCGTCTATTCGGAACGGCCTCTGCCGGAGGATCCGCGCACCAACGAACGGCTGACGCGCGGCTTCCCTGTCCCTGTTGGGAAATAAAACCTATGCGGGTTCCTATCCTGTGCCAGAGGCGCAACCCTTTGGTTGGAAGTCATTTAAGCATATAATGCGCCAACGCGGCGGCGACGGAGGCGTTCAGCGAGTTCATGCTGACAACCTAAATTGCACGCCAAAACATGCAGTTTTCTGAAAAATTGCATTGTCTAGCGTGCAATTTTTAGATTATGTGTTAC
>CACZQQ010000247.1 GCA_902783355.1 uncultured bacterium | reverse complement strand
CGTGCAATTCCGCTTGCGCTCCGCCATGTTGGGCTCCTCCGCCTCCAGCCGCAGCCAGAGCCGTTCGGCGTCCACCGTGAGGGCGACCGTGCTTTTCACCGACGGGGCGCCGCCGTGCAACGCGACGAACGGGGCCGCAGGCGCGCCAGGCACCATCTGGCGGATGGCGGCCCGATGTTCTTGCAGGATCGGCGCATAGACGGCTTGAAAGCGGTCGCTCTCGGCCTGGACGTAGGCATTGGGATGGTGGAGATTGTCCATGGCGGCGGCCATCTTCTCCAAAGCCAGAAGCGTGAAGACGGCAGAAGGTTGCGGCATTGAATGATTGGGGAGGACGGTCAAGGCGGCGGCTGTCATGAAGCAGCGCTCCCGCTCCCGAAAGCACTCCACGATGGGGGCGGCGTTGTCGCCGCAGAACTCCTGCAGGAACTGGTACCTGGCCTGCCGCCGGTCGGCGAGACCGCCGTCCAGCAGAGCGACGAGGGCCCGCAGGTTCCACAAGGTCGCCAAATCGTGTGTCCATGGCTCTGAAGGAAGCACCACGGCGATTGCATTGACTTGCCCTTCAGGGAGTTCCTTCAGGATTGCCTGTGCCGTCAGGTCGAGCGGCAGGGAGAACTTGTCCCATGGCGGCGCGGCCAACGTGAACTCCAGCGCGTCCGGAGAGGCGGCGCGCAGTGCCTCCGACAGCCTGTCGTAGGTCGCGGGCATGGCGGCGTCGGTCAGGACAATGGAAAATGGCGGTCGGACGGACGGCTTCGATGCCTCACGGCGGCTTATCCGCAACCCGCTCTCCGTCAAGGCGACCAGGCAGCCGGCGGACGATTTCTGCAGCCAGGCGGCGACATCCTGCGGCTGCTGCAGCGAAGGCGTCTGGCCATGGACGGCAAGGCAAGTCATGAAAGCAACAAGGCAGATGATGATTCGTGGTATCATGGCAATTCCAAACGAAGGAGGCATCCTGCTATAGGGTCAGGCGGACGGCGGAGAGGGGCTGCAGGGCCAGATCCGTCTCGCCGGAGAGGGACGCCGTGCCGCCGTCCTGCGCCAGAAGCCGCGCAGTGCAGCCGTCGGGAAGGCGCAGATGGACGGTCTGCGGTCGGGGGCGGAAATTGACCAGGAACTGCGCCGCCGCGCCGTCGGGCGCCGTCCACGCGCTGGTGAGGACGCCGTCCAGCCGGAGCGGCTGCGGCATGATGCGCAGCGGCAGTTCGTAGGGGGCTGCGGTGACGGCGGCGAAGGGGCGGCGCATCCGCCCGTAGACAAGCCACGGCTTGCCCTCGCCGCGCCGCCACTGGCTGAGATTGTGCAGCAAGGTGACGAGAGGCTCCTGCGCCGGTTCGGAAAGATGCCATTTCATGACCCAGCACCACGCGATGCGACCGCCGTCCTTGAGCGGCGCCGCCAGCATGTCGCCTGCGGCAAAGGAGTAGGCGATGCGCCACAGGAGGTTGTCGGGGGCGGCGTCCATGTCGAGGCTCATCGTCAGGCCGTTCTGGTTGCCCATGAAATTGTTGACGTATTCATGGAAGACGTAGGCGTAGGCAGGGACGGGACGGCTGCCCAGCCACAGCGCGTTCACATTGCGTAAATCACTGAATTGCATATACTTAATATATGGATGAGCGGCGGCCGCCTCGCAGCCGACGAGCATGTGGCTGCCGCGTTTCGCAAGGTCGGCCTCCACCTGGCGGCACAGCGTCTCCATCGCCTCGGTCTGCCACGGGCCGGGCACCTTGGGATGGCCATGGTCGGCGGCATGGCAGAAATGGGAGGAGCCGCCAAGGTTCTGGTCGAAGAACTGCGCGTAGTCGATGCCGAAATCCGCCAGTTTCATGATTTCGGCGGCGACGGTCTCCCGTGTCCATTTGCGGAAGACGCAGCAGTCGAAGCCGAGGCGCTGGCCGATGCCCGGCGGCCCGTTGCAGATGAGCGCCTCCAGCTGCCCCTTGGGGCCGCGCGCCATCTCCGCGCGCAGGTTCTCGCGGTCGCATTTCTCCTCCTGCGAGTAGGGGACGATGGAGGAGGTCTGCGTCCACGCCGTGCCAGAGCAGTAGACGCCAAGCAGATGGCCCTCTGCGTGGAGGGCGTCGCGCAGTTCGGCGAGGGCCTCCACGCCGCCGTAGGGCGGCCAGACGTAGGGCGGCGCCCACGGGGCCGTGCCCTCCCAATGCATCAGCACGACCATGACGGGGCCGCCGACGGTGCGCGCGTAGCGGCGCACCGTCTCCATGATCCTGACGTAGGGGAAGTATTCGTTGGGCTGCATGGCGCCCTTGTCGTCGCCGTCGCCCCGCACGGGCACGAAGAGCATCAGCGGCGAGCGGTCGAACCACTTGGGCATCCGCGGGTTGTCCATCAGGCGCGGCGGCAGGGCGCCGGCGGCCTGCGTCCAGTTGCGGTAGATGTCGGCGGCGTCCATCCAGTCGCCCTTGAAGCCTGCGAGGACGAACTCGAAGGGCGTCAGATAGGTGCCGTCCTCTCCCTGGCTTCCGCAGAAGGTCTGCAGCGAGAGGCGGCAGCGCGCCTCGTCGAGGCTGGCGACCTCGACGGCCTTGGTGCCGTGGGCGGGGTCGTGGGCGCCGAAGTAGAGGCCGCCGCGGTCGTTGTAGTAGGCCAGGAACTGCATTTGGGCACAGCCTGGATAGTAGCCGTTGGCGCCGTTGTTGGGCCATCCCATCGGCCGATAGGCGAAGCCGCCGCCATGGCACTCCTCGCGCAGCCGCGGATTGTCGATGAGGATGCCTTCGTGCATGCCTTGGAAGACGTGGCCCTCGCCGCCTGGGCGGCCCGCCAAGTCGCCGCGCACGACGACCTGCGGCCCGTCCACCCATTCGAGCAGCCGCCCCGCGCCCTGTCCTGTGACTTCGAAGCGCCACAGGAAGGCGTTGTGGAGCGTGCGCAGGAAGACGCGGCAGCGGAAGGACGGTCCCTGCGGATGCGCCGCGTATTGCAGGGTCAGGCGCTTCTCGTCCTGTACATATTCATATTGTACAGACGCGAAGTCGCTGCTGGAGAGGATGTGCAGTTCTCCCGCCGCGTCGCGGACGCCCAACGTGAAGAGCGCCTCGCTCTCCCGCAGGAGTTCCTCCCCGCGGAAACGGAAGGAGCGCAGGCGCCCGTCCGCCGCAGACAATTCCAGACGGCATTCACCGCTGGACAAGGTGATGTTTTCGTCCATGGATGTACCTCCTCAACGGCGCAGCGCCGCCAGAAATTCCTCCGTCCCCGCCCGCGGCTGCCATGCGCCCTTTTCGTCGCAATGGAAGAGGCTGACGTTTTCATAGAGCGAAAGTCCCGCGAAGCGCGCGTCCGCGCGGATACGCCGTGCCTCCTCCAGAAACCATGGCTCCTGCGGATTGAAGACGTGGTGGGAGAAATGGAGCGGTAGCCCCAATTCGGCGCAGGCGCGGCTGATTTCCGCCGTCAGCGGATGCGCGAGGGCGTTGCGGCGGTTCCGTTCGTTGTAGGCGCGCAGGAGCCCTTCGTCCGCAAGCCCCTCCCGCAGCCAGCGGCGCCATTGCAGTTCCAGATTCTGCGGGAAGGCGAGACGGCGGTCGGGCGGCTGCGGAACGGAGAGGCCGTCGATGGAGAGGTTGAGCCGCACCTTCCGCCCTGCGGCATGGACAAGGGCCGCCGCTTCGCGCAGGAAGGCGGTATAGGCGTCGCCGCGCACGCGCGCCACATGCGCCGCCGTGGTGTCGCCGCCGCAGGCGGCCAGCACCGCCGGATTGAAGCCGTACGCCTCCGGCTCGTTGCTCATGCAGGAGTGGTTTTCGACGCGGAACTCCACGCCGTCCGCGCCCGTGGCAAGGATGGCCCGCACTTCCGCCAGCCAGAAGTCGCGCACGGCGGGCTCGGTTTCGCAGAGGGCGCCTGTGACGCATGGCGGCTTTTCAGGCGTGAAGGCGATGTATTCGCCTGGCGCGTCAAAGATCTGGCGGCGGCAGTCAAAGCCCCGGTCAAAGGTGACTCCCTTTTCAAGTCCTTTGCGTTCAGGGTCATAGACAAGACACAGGCCAGTCGTGCAACCGTCGACGGGGCGGCCGTCTGTGTCGAAGGCGCGCATCATGCGGGTCGCAAGCCCCGCGAAATCGCCGTCGCCTTCCAGTCCACGGCAGCGCAAGGCCCAATAGGGGGCCTTGAAATCCATGCCGCCGAGGCGCAGGACGCGCACCTTCCGCCCCGCAGGCGTGACAAGCTTCCCCAAGGCGTCCCATCCGTCCTCCGGAGTCTCCCTGATTTCCTCCGTGAAGTCGAAGGCCATGGGCAACGGACGGTAGCTGCCGTTGTCGTCGCTGACGAGAAATTCCAGATTCTCCGGCCGGATTCTGGTCGGCGCGTCATCCGTCTTCCACAATTCGACGGCGCCGATGCGCGGCGGGACGGTGGCGGCAGAGGCGCGCGGGCGGCGGCACAGCCGCAGTTCAGGGTGCTCGACGACGAACGGGTCGATGCCCATGACCATGCGGCCGCCGTGCCAGAGGGTCTGCCGTTCCTGACGGCGCGCCTCGCCGACGTCGACAAGGTCGAAGCCCGTCTCGTAGGGCTTGAGGCCCGCCAGGAGGCGGATGCCGTGGGCGTGGGCGGCTTTCACCGCGACCGCCAGCAGGTTGCATTCGCGCCATGTGTCGAAGCGCGAGCGGGCAGGCTCGTTTGGCGTGGGCGCAAAACGATGGAGCCAGCCGCCCCGTTCGTCCGCGCAGTAATACCATGAGACCGTGGCGACGCCGCGGGCCGCCAGCGCCGCGAAGAGCGCCTCCACCTGCGGCGGGCGGATGGCGCATGCCGCCGTCAGGATGTCGTCGTACGGGTCGACAAGGATTTCCAGCGGCTTCTCAAGGCTCATGGGGACGGCTTTCCCTTTGGGCGGACGATGGTCTCGCCCTCGATCAGAATGACCTCCGGAATCTGCTCGTACAGCGGGCCCGACCACGGCTGCCCCGAAAGCGCCCACCGCAGGAAGCGTGTGAAGAAGGGATGTGCGTCCGCCCGGTCGATGGAGGTGATGGCGGGTGTGCTGACCGAAGTCTCCAGTTCGCCGTCGATGCTGGCGACGGAATAGTCGCGCCCGGCCTGCATGCCCAAGTCGGCGGCGGCGCGGATGAACAGCTGCGCCGCCTGCAGCGTGGTGCAGAGCATCAGGCGGTTCATCGGCAGCTTGCCCGCCTGGATGCACTTCCGCAGCATCGCGCGCAGCTCGTGCACCATCTGCACGCGCGCCGGCACGATGAAGTCGAAGGCGAGCCCCTTGCCGCCGTGGTTCTTGAGCCATCTCTGCCAGACGCTCCGCCGTCTGTCGATGACCACCGAAGGCGAGATGATGTTGAGCAGGTTCATGTCGCGGAAGCCCTGCGCGTCCAGATAGCCCAGCAGCGTCTCCATGCCCTTTTCGGGGAAGAGGTCCACCGAAAGGAGGCCGTGGCACGATTCGTCGTATTCCAGCACCAGCACGGGCTTGCCGCAGCGCCGCAGCTTCTGCGTCAGCCACGGCGGCATGTTGTCAAAGGGCAAAAGCACGATGATGTCGGCCTTGTTGATGCCCTGGATCAAGGTCGGGTCCAGCCAGTTGGCGTAGAAGACGGGCCGCAGCTGCAGGTTCAGTTCCTGCGTGCAGTCCCGCAGCGTCTCGTAGTGGAAGGCGCAGTCCTGGCTGACCATCGCGGGAAAGAAGAAGAAGACGACCTTGGTCTGGCCGCTGCCGGTCAGGCGGCCGTTCGCCAGCCGCTTCAGCCGCCCCGTCTCCAACAGCGGCTGAAGCGCCGCGCGGATGGTCTGCCGCGAGACCGCGAACTCCTCCGCCAAATCGCGCTCCGACGGAAGCTGGTCGTTGGGATAGACGCCGTTCTCCAGACTCTGCCACAGCAGTTCGCCGATGTCCTTGGGGGAGGTTCTCATTGTCGTCAAGTCCTTGCTGCACCGCCCGTGGTGCCACAGGCGGCACACGGACGGCTCTCATTCCTTCTTCTCTTCAGGCCACAATTCTACGCGATCAACCCAGAAGCCGTCGGCACAGCATTGGCGCGCCGCACCTGCGAAAACGATGGCGTATTCGCCCGCCGACAACTCCACGGAGCCGACGTCCAGCCAGACGAAACCATCCTCCGCGCCGGACGGCATCGGCAACTCCTTTTCCATTATCACGCGGTTACGGTAAGGATAATATATGCCACAACGCACCAAGTTCCCATCCTGTTGCGCTTTTTTGCTCTTTATTCGTATTTTTAACCGCCATTTCCCGCCAGTGTTCAGTTCCTTTGCGCATCCCCATTGCATGGACCATGCGGAAACCGCTCCCGGCTGGTAGACGGCGACTCCCGAAGGGAAGGTGCGGTCGCCCACCAACGAGGCGTTGCCTTCCCCGCACTGATTCGAGAGGGCTGCCTTGAGCGGCGGAAACAGGAGCACTCCCGCTTCAGTCGGCGCCTGTTCCTGCGCCACGGCCTGAAGGCGAAAATAGGCCAGCTCGTTCCCCATGACGCCGCGTTCACTCAAACTCTTTATTCCCAATTCATTACAATTTCCTTCAAAAACATCCACGGCTGCCAGATGCGCCTCCGTCGTCGGAAAGCCTTTCCGTCCTTGCCGAAGTCGTTGGTATTCAAGGCAGGTTACTTCGCGCAGGACTTCGCGCGACAGGATTGGGTCGTCGGCGACCGCCGCCTGCGCACGCTGCAGAATGGGCTCCGCCTTCTCCAAGAACGTGATGCCCAGTTCCAGAGGCTGCTCGTCCTTGAGAGGCTGGCGGCTGTATTCATGCCATGCCTCGCGCAACAGGTCGTTGTATTCCTGCATGGCCAGTCCTGCGGCACCGTAGTAGCCGTAGGCGAAGTCGCGTTCCAGTTCCTGCACGTCCAGTGCAGGATTCCACAACAGCTGCGTAAAGACCCAGGTCTTCATCGGACCTCTGGAATCGCCAATGGATACATAGTTGTCCTGCAAAAAGATGCCAGTGACTCCCTGCGTGGCGCGATAGTGGCGCAGGTTGGCGGCGACGACGTCGAAATTCGGCGCGGGCGTCAGGCAGTTCGAGAAGTCTCCTGCCACATAGTCCCAGATGTGGATTTCAGGGGCGATGCGTGACCACAGTTTCAGCGCGTTCTGGAATTCCTCCGTCTCTGTAACCGCACGGAAGGGATGGTCCCATGCATGGCGGTCGGTCGCCAAAAAGATGACAACGCCCTCCGCAGGGCGGATGTTCTTCGGCGGATGGTAGGTCTGCTGGTAGGCCAATGTCGACAGTTTGACGTCCGGTCGCTTTGTCCGCACCTTGGCAGCCACGGCGTTGACAAAAAACAGCAGCGGCCCGGCGGCGGAACCCTCTTTCTGTGCAAGAACCTGACATTCGTGACACTCGCAGACGACAAAACCGCCGTCAGGCTGTGAGAGCGAAATCAAATGCGCCTCCGGGTGTTTTTCCAGAATCGCAATTATCTTCTGCGCAGCGATTTCTGCTGTTTCCGGATTGGTCAGGCAACAGTTGCCGGTCTTCCGTTTGCCCGCGATGAGGGCAAACAGTTCCGGCCGTTCCTCCAGCAGCTCTGCATCTGGTGCAAAACGTGCGAATGTATGTGCAAACCACACGCCCGGAGATGGATAGCATGCCCCTGTCTCTATCCCCTCTGGCAAAGGCGGTGAATTGACAATCGGGGCGGCGCGGTTCATGAGAACCCAATCCGCGTCCCATGCCTCGCAGATATAGACACTGCGCATCTCAAAGGGCGGCGTGTAACGTCGCGGCACCACCGACAGGGTGGTGCCCGCACGCGGCAGCCAGGGCGGCGTAAAACGCGAGTACCAACGGCATCCCACGTCCTCCGTCAGCAACGCGACCACCGCATTGAGCACGCCACGCCGCCTTCCGCCGGACAGCACCCAGTCTTCGCCGTCGCGCGCGATGCCATAGCCGTCAGACGGACTGCCGGGTGCTTCCTCCCGCAATAGGATGGCGGGAGCCCCTGTGCGGGAAGAAACACCCTTGACGGGCAGGTCCACGCCCGATACGGCCTGCAAGGTGCGCTGCAGAACAACGGCTGCGTATTTGACCTGCGGGGAGGCCTCATCCTCAATGACGATCTCCCTGCCCGTCAGTTCAAGGGGCAACGGCGTCCCCGTCGGTTGCAGGGCGTTCCGCCAGCCCTCTGCCTTGAGCAAAGGCAAGAGGGCGACCAGAAGCGTGGCAACAAGGCGGCGTATTGTCTGCATCTCTGCCGACTCCATACGTAATCATTGTCGACGTTGGTGTGGCTGCCAGTGCGGCAATCCGCGCCGATGGCTGCCGGGAAGGAAGGCTACCACCACCTGTCGACAATATATTCGTTGGCGGCGTTCTCGTAGCAGACGCCGTCAACGTGGCCGTCGCAGAGCAGGACGTTGTCCATCATGCCATGACGCAGGGTCAACTGGTTCGGCGTGCCGAAGGGGACGGGATTCAGCATGCCCCAGAGGTCGGACCGCTGGGCGTCCTGCATCAGCATGCATTTGGCGGGGGCGTACGGCAGCCTGTCGGTGCTGTAGCCGCCGCTGACTGCGGTGTTGCCGTTGATGCCAATGCCCCACTGCCAGCCAATGCAGGCATTGTAGCCGTAGCCGGTCATCGGGTTGCCGTTGATGATCATCTGGCTGTAGTCGTCCGCT
>CACZQQ010000246.1 GCA_902783355.1 uncultured bacterium | reverse complement strand
TAATAATGTACGATGACATGGTATGACTGGATCATCACGCTGGTGCCGCTGGCGTTCGTGATGGGGCTGGGCTTCTACGCCCGCAAGTTCCTCGTGGGGGTCTCGGACTTTCTGGTGGGCGGGCGCGTCGGCCGCCGCTATGTGCTGACGACCGCCAGCATGGCCAACTGCCTGGGCCTCATCTCGCTGGTAGGCTATATCGAGAAGTGCTACAAGGCGGGCTTCGCGGTGGAGTTCTGGCAGGTCAGCGTCATGCTGGTCATCCTGATGCAGGGGCTGACGGGCTACTGCTTCTACCGCTACCGCGAGACGCGCGCCATGAGCGTCGGCCAGTACATCGAGATGCGCTACAGCCGCAGGCTCCGCTTCTTCTCCTGCCTCCTGCGCTCCATCGCCGAAATGGTCGCCAACATGATCATGCCCGCCGTCGCCGCACGCTTCTTCATCGCCTACCTGGATCTGCCGCGAAAGTTATATCTCTTTGGTATTCAAATAGATACATTCATGCTCATCATTGTGGTCACCTTGGCGCTGGCCATCACGCTCATCTGCACCGCCGGCGAGATCTCCATCATGCTGACGGACACCCTGCAGGGCCTCATCTTCTTCCCCGTCGTCATCATCTTCACCATCTTCATCCTGACCAAGTTCTCGTGGGGGAGGGAGATTGCGCCGACGCTGATGGACCGCGCCGCCGGCGAGAGCTTTGTCAACTCGTTTGACATAAAGGACATACCAATTTTCAACTTGACGATGGTGGTCTGCAGCATCTTCGGCGCGATGCTGACGCCGCTGGCGGGCGCGACAGGCACGCAGAACGCCGCCATCAACGCCCACGAGGCCAAGATGGGCAACATCCTCGCCACGTGGCGCGGCACCTTCACCGCCGTCTTCTTCACCGTCCTGACGCTGGGCATCATCACCTTCATGCACCACCGCGACTTCGCGCCGCAGGCCCGCGAGGTGCGCCTTGACATCTCCAGGAACATCGCCGCCGAAATCATCGCCGAGCCTTCCGAGCGCGCGCAGTTCATGGCGGAGCTGGGCGAACTTCCCGTGGAGGACCACCGCATCGGCGTGGACGAGCCCTATTCGGACAAGCGCGGCGTGGACGACCCCTTCTTCAACCGCGCGCAGGCGCACTTCGGCATGGACGGGCAGGGCAGCTACAAGACGCAGCAGTACAGGACGCTCTTCCGGCAGATGCTCCTGCCGGTCACCATGCGCCATCTGCTGCCGCCGGGCCTCGTCGGCCTCTTCTGCATGATGATCCTCCTCTTCATCCTCTCCACCGACGACAGCCGCATCTACAGCGCCAGCGCCACGCTCGTGCAGGACTGCATCGTCCCCTTCTACAAGAGCGGGACGCTGCCGCCGGAGAAGCACATCCTCTTCATCCGGCTCGTCTCCATCGGCGTCGGCGTCTTCTTCGCGATCGGCTCCTGCTTCACGGCGCAGCTGGACTTCATCGTGCTCTTCGTCAACATCACCTACGGCATGTGGATGGCGGGCTGCGGGCCGATGCTTGTCTTCGGCCTCTACAGCCGCTTCGGCACCACCGCCGGCGCATGGGCGTCGCTGCTCTCCGGCATGTTCCTCAACCTCTTCGGCCTGATCGTCAGCCGCATCTGGGCGCCCGTCGTCTATCCGTGGCTGGAGCGGCACGGTCTGGTGGAGGGCACGGGGCGCGTGCTGGCGGCGCTTTCGCGGCCGCTGCCGGGCGTCGACTGGGAGATGAACCGCCTGAGCTGCCCCATCAACGCCTGGCAGTTCTACTACATGGCGACCATCCTCTCTTTCATCGTCTATATTATTGTCTCGTGGCTGACCTGCAAGGAGCCCTACAATCTGGAGCGCCTGCTGCACCGCGGCAAATACGACACGGAGGGCAAGGCCAATCTGGAGAGCCGGTGGACATGGCGGAGCGTCTGGGGCAAGCTCATCGGCATCGACCCCGAATACACGCGCGGCGACAAGATCATCGCGTGGACCGTCTTCCTCTACAGCTTCGTCTTCACCTTCGTCCTCGCCTTCGTCGGCGTCCTCGTCTGGAATGTCTTCCAGCCGTGGCCGACGGAGTGGTGGTCGCACTTCTTCCTTGTCAGGTTCCTGCTGCTGCCAGGCGCGGCGGCCGCCGTCACCAGCGTCTGGTTCACCATCGGCGGCATCCGCGATTCCATCCAGATGTTCAAGGACTTGAAGGGGCGCGTCGGCAATCCGCTGGACAACGGCATGGTCGAAGGCGAGGTCGCCCTCGACGAAAAGCAGCATTTCGACGAACTGGACAAGAAATGACAAGACGAGGCAATTCCGACATGGAAGAGATCACATTTGGCTTTCTGGACGACTTCTGCCTGCAGCAGCGCCACCAGCTCAGGCGGCGCTACTTCGACCTGAAGGTCGTCGCCGGCTCCGGCTACAACGACCCGCGCTTCCGCGCCGCCTACTCCACCATCCAGTACGTGCCCGAGCAGGGCCGCTATCTCATGTGGGCCAACTTCGTGCGCGTCTTCGCCGACCTGAAGGGGCAGAGCGAACACTGCCTGCTGGCGCTGGCGGAGAGCCATGACGGCCTCCACTACACGCCCGCCGAGGGGACCGTCGACGGCTTCCCGCCCGTGGACAACGTGGTCTATTCGGGCCTGGGCAGCAGCATCCACGGCGCCACCGTCCTCTACGATCCGCGCGACCCCGATCCCGCGCGCCGCTTCAAATGCGCCGCCTCGCTGGACGAGCCCGGCCGCCCCATGGCCTACGCGCCGAGCGCCATCGCCTTCAGCCCCGACGGCAGCCACTGGACGGTCGATCCCGCCAAGTGCGTCTTCCATCCGCTGTGGAGCGACGCCTACAACGCCTTGATCTGGAACCCCGTCCTGAAGTGCTACCAGGTCTTCTGCCGCCCCATCGGCACCGACCGCCGCATCGCCACCGTCACCAGCCCCGACCTCGTGCATTGGACTGAGCCGCGCGTCGTCATCCATCCCGACGGCGAGGACGCCCCCGGCACCGAATTCTACTCCATGCCCGTCTTCTACCACAGGGGCCTCTTCTACGGCTACCTCTGGATCTTCGAGACGGACGACGAGGATCCCGTCCCCTACAAGATGGCGGGGCGCATCCGTTGCGAGCTGGCCTACAGCTACGACGGGCTCTCGTGGAACCGCACGCGCCACAACCCGTTGCCGCTCAAGGAATACAGTGGAGACGGATATGGCGCCTTCGACAGCTGCCTGTACAACACCATCCTCAGCCGCGAGGGCGACAGGTGGCTGACGGTCGCCAGCCTCTCCCGCTACGGCCACGCCGACGGCCTGACCCCCTTCCCGAGCGGCGGCAACCACCTCCCCCTGCCCAAGGCAAGCGCCGTCGAGAATGTCCGACGCGTCATCTGCGAGATGACGCCCGGGCGCTTCTGCGGCCTGGAGTCCGTCGGCCTCACGGGGCGCCTGCGCACCAAGAACTTCCTGCTGGCGCGCGAGGAGGCGCTGCCTTCCGTCAATGTGGCGTGCCCCTACGGCGAGATCCGCGCGCAGCTGTGCGACACGCGCAACAAGCCCGTGCCGGGCTTCACCTTCGACGACTGCGTCCCCTTCCGCGGCGATACGACCGCGTGGACGCCGCAGTGGCAGAAGCGCACGCTCGACGAGGCGCGCGGCCACCTCTGCAACCTCCAGATCGAACTCCACGACGGCTGCATCTTCGGCATTTCGGGCGCCATGATGCCGCACCACGGCTGCCTGCCCCAATACGGCTACGGCGACGTGCGCACCGCTGCCATGGAGGTCTTCGGCACCATGGACCGCGACCCCGACTACGACGCGCTGGAGATGCGGTGATAGCCCCGAAGGGCTATTTTCGGCCTCCACCTTAAAACACAATCCCACCATGCCGCATTTTCTTTTCCGCATCCTTCGGCCGCATTAGCCCTCTTCTTCGCTTTCGCCGCCTTGGGCGATGAATTACCTAATTTATTGGAGAATAGCAATTTAGAGAAACTGGACGGCGCGCTTCCCGCCGGCTGGAGCGCCTCCGCCCCCGAAGCCAAGTTCACCGCCGAACGCGAGTTCCGCCTGGACGCCTCCGGCGGCGCGGCCCTCCCGCAGACGTTCCGCTACACGGGCGGCGCGCCCTCCCTGAAGGACGTGCCCGCAGGGGCGTCGCTGTGCTTCAGCGTCCGCGCGACCGCCCACAGCAACTCCGACACGGAGTTCGCCGTCGAGGCCGCCTTCCTCAAGGATGGCAAGGAAATCGCGCGCGCCGCCACGGGGCCGCAGTCCATCTATGTCGGCTGGGACACGGTTGCGCTCTACTTCGCCAAGCCGTCGGCGGCCTTCGACCAGCTGGTCGTCGAGGTGAAGCTGCTCAAGCCGGGCCGCCTCACATTCGTGGCGCCTGCGCTGACGCAGCAGGAAAAGCCGCAGGAGACGCTGGAGTGGAAGATCGACGCAGACACCTACGCGCGCGTCGTCGGCTTTCCCGTCCGCCATACCTATTTCGTCGGGCGGGAGCCGAAATCGTTGCGGCTGGAGTGCTTCCTGCCGCAGACGAGCCTCAAGCTCACCCTGCGCGAGATTGGCGGAGATGTCCTCAAGGAGGAGACGTGGACGGAGCTGCCTGTGCGGCGGCGCTTTGAGCGCGACTTCGCGTTGCCGCCGTTGGGGGAGGGCGCCTACGAGCTCGTCATGGAGAGCGGCCGCATCACCGACGGCGAGCTCTTCCGCATCCGCGGCCCGCAGACGAAGGGCGCCACCTTCGATGAAAACCGCTGGCTGATTCTGGACGGCAAGCCCTTCTTCCCGATTGCCCTCAACCACATCCCGATGGACGACCCCGACTTCTTCCGCGTCTGCCGCCTCTCCGGCATCAACACCGTCGGCTTCTACTACCTCTTCGCCGAAGACGACTTCATCTTTGAAAAGATACGCAAGGAAATGCAGGAGAACGACTTGGCTTCATTCCACTGGAATACCTTCGCCTACGACCAGCGCCCTGCGGCCGACATCGTGCGCGACTTCGGCGACTACGCCGCCAAGGTGGAAAGCCTGCCGAAGTTCATCGGCTT
>CACZQQ010000245.1 GCA_902783355.1 uncultured bacterium | reverse complement strand
GCCCAGGATCAGCAGCCCCTGGAAGAAGTCGGTCCCGCAGACGGCGGAGAAGCCGCCCAGGAAGGTGTAGCTGACGATGACGATGGCGGAAAGGTACATGGCCTTGGTGGCGTCGATGCCGATGACCTTGTGGAAGAGGGTGCCGCACGCCTTGACGCTGGAGGCCGCGTAGATGGTATAGGCCAGCAGGAAGATGACGGCGCAGATGACCTGCAGCGCATGGGACTTGGAGAGGAAGCGGTTGCTCAGGTACTGGGGGATGGTGATGGCGTCGCCCGAGACGATGGAGAACTTGCGCAGGCGTGGCGCCATGAAGATCCAGCTCAGGGCGTAGCCGACGGCGAGGCCGATGGCAATCCACGCCTGGCCGAGGCCCTTGGCGTAGATGGCGGTGGGCAGGCCCATGAGGACCCATGCGCTCATGTCGGAGGCGCCGGCCGACAGGGCCGCCACCCAGGCGCCCATCTTGCGGTTGCCCAGGAAGTAGGTCTTCTCGCCGCCGTCCTTCTCCTTGAAGAAGAAGTAGAGGCCGATGCCGACCATCGCCACAAGGTAGATGATGAAAACCACTAGCTCAGAGACATTCATTTCCATTTTGGGAATCTCCTCTTGGTCTTTTGAGGAAGCGACTTGCTAACAATCTGAAAACGACTGACTTGGTTGAGGGATTGTTCTCAGGCAAGCGCTCTACACACAAAAAGCCCCCACCTGACCCGGAGTGCCGACTTCGGTGGGGGCTTAAAGATTTCGCCTGGCCTGGCTGCTAGGGTGAACTAGTAGCGGGGCATCCGGCCGCCCATCCCACCGTGCGGGGGACGCGGCGCGCGAGGTCGCGCTTCGTTCACAGTCAGGACGCGGCCGTTGTTCTCCTTGCCGTTCAGGGCGTCGATGGCGGCCTGCGCCTCGTTGTCATCGCTCATTTCGACAAAGCCGAACCCCTTGCTGCGGCCGGAATCACGGTCCGTGATGACACGGGCGGAAGTGACCTTGCCGAATTGGGAGAAGAGATCGGAGAGCTCGCCATCCTGGACGGAGTAGCTCAGGTTCCCGACGTACAGATTCTTGGCCATTACAGACTTGCTCCAAGAGAATGCCAACCCCCAACTTTTTTTACTTTCCGGGGGTCAAAAGGAGGAAAGGGGCCGGTGGCCCGTATCCGCTGATCCATGGAAAAGCAAGCCCTGGCTCGAAGCGCCAAATCCGGCTCTTGCAATTGATGTCTCAACCGACGAATGCGTAATTTAGCGTCTAATTCGATGTTTGCAAATCAATCCATGCACTTTTTTCGAAAATTTTTTCCGCGGGGCGGGAATTTCTCCAATCAGTTGGTCATGAAGACACTCTTGACGGTCAGGCCGTCGACCATGCCCAGCTTGCCGGAGAGGGCGCCGATCTGGTCGGTGTTGCCCTCCACGATGAGGGAGATGAGGGCGCCCTGACGCTCGGGGCAGGGAAGCCCCATGCGGCCTCGGACGAATTCGGAGAAGTCGCTCAGGATGGCGTTCAGGCGGTCGACGTGCTCCTTGGACGCGACCCAGATGGCGATGACGGCCATGCGGTTGTTCATGATGTGCCTCGCAGTTTGAGAAGTGAGAAATGTTGCGGACGGAAAAAACGCGGCTACATGTCTTTCAGGAAGCCGCCGTACCGGTCGAAGCGGCCTTCGACCAGGACGGCGTTCTCGATGACAAAGGCGGTGCATCCCCTGGGGTCCACTTCCAGCCACAGGGGCTTTTCGCCCAGTTCCGGCGGGAAGTAGCCGATGCCAAGCAGGTGGCTGCGCTCCCAGAGGCAGAAGCCGTCGTCGAGCACCTGGAGACGCACGTTGAAGGAGCCGTCCGCCTGGATTTCGGGGATCCAGGGGGGCAGCGGCACCTCGCGCCATGTGTCAGGGGAGACGCCGGGCGTCAGGTCCCGCACGAACATCCGGACGGCCACGCGGCCGTCGATGCGGCTCACGACGACCTTGCCGCCGGAGGCGCCGCTGTCGGGAAGCTCGACGTCCTTGAGGCGGATGACGACCTCCCCCAAGCCGGGAAGGCGCATGTTCAGCGCCACGTAGTCGCCGTCCGCCAGCGGCTTGGTCAGCCGGATGGGGCCGCTGGCCGCGTGGGCGGTCAGGACGCGCTTCGGCTTCCGCACGTCCAGGCGCTGCTGCCAGGTGTCGATCTCGCCCGTCCAGTGGGAGTCCAGCGAGGCGTTCTCAAGCGCCCTGAGGTAGTGCTTGTTCATGAGGCGGAAGTAGAAGTAGGTTCCGCCCAGGAGGAGCATGACGACCACCTGGAGCGCGATGATGAACTGGAGGAGCTTGCGGCGGTGGACATAGAAGAAGGTGCGCCATGATTCGCGCCGTTCCTTCTGGCGCTGGACAAGCAGGTCGAGGTCGGCCTTCAGCTCGGCGTAGCCATTGTAGCGCTCCTCCGGCAGGACGCGCGTCATGCGGCGGACGACGCGCACGAAGCGGTCGGAGAAGCCCCTTGCGCCCTCGGGGGCGCGCAGAGGCGGCACGCCGTTCTCCAGCTTGATCTTCTGGATCTCCGCCCATTCCCTGGCCGCGAAGGGCTCCTTGCCGGTGGCGAGGAAGTAGGCGGTGGCGCCCAGGGAGAAGATGTCGACGCGGCAGTCGAGGACCTCGTCAATGGCGGCCTGCTCCGGCGCCATGTACATGGGCGTCCCGTAGGCGTCCTCCTCCTTGCCCGGCTCCTTCACCTGCATGGCGTGCGCGCGCGCCTCCGTGATGCCGAAGTCGCAGAGGACGATGCGGAAGTCGGGGTGGTGGAAGAGCTCGTGGTAGGAGTCGGGCTTGCGGTCGGGGGGGAAGGCGAAGAGGATGTTGTCCGGCTTCACGTCACGGTGGATGTATCCCTTCTCGTAGGCGTAGGCCAGGCCCGAGGCGATGTCCGACATCACCCGCACCACATAGCGCTCCGGCATGGGGCCCATCAGCTTGACGAGGGTGGCGCCGTTCAGGTGGCCGGGGATGTACTCCATGACCAGGCTGGCGTTGGAGCGCGAGATGAGGATGTCGTGGCAGGCGACCAGGTTGGGGTGGCTCATGGCCGCCATGACCTCCGCCTCGTTCCGCAGGCGGTCCAGGAAGGCGGAGTCATGCGCATATTTGTCCGCCAGCACCTTGATGGCGACCTTGCGCCCAAGGGCCACCTGTTCGGCGAGGAAGACGCTGCCCATGCCGCCGTTGCCAAGCCTGGCGATGATGCGGCAGCCGGGCACGCGGGGGGCGGTGCCCTCCTTGGCGGCCGCCTGTCGGCTGGCGGCTGGCCCGCCCTTCGTCTGCGTCGCATTCAGGCGGAGGGTCACGCCGGTCTGGGATGACTCTGAACTCATCTGCAAATCGTCTCCAATGTTATTTCACGCGTTAAATTATAATCCAGAACTGCGAAATTCCAACCCATCCCATACAAAAAATGAAGAAAATTCTTTCAATTCTGGCTCTTTTGTCACTTTTGACGGCTTTTTCCGCCCGCGCGCAAGAGGCGTCGGCCGCCGCGGCGGGCGACGCCGAACCGGTCCAGGCGGAGGCCGCCCAGCCGGCGGCGGAGGCGCCCCAGCCGCCGCCGCCCACGGCCGGCGACAAATGGCGGCAGGTCCTGGGGCAGACCGCCGGACGGACGGGCTGGAAGCGGACGCCGGGCGAGGGCCTCGTGGTGGACGCCGATGTCCTGGACGCGGCCATCGAGGCCTCCCGCGCCTACTATCTGGGCGCCCAGCTGCCGGATGGCAACTTCCTCTACGGGCTGGACATCACCAACGACGAGCCGGACTCGTCGGACAACCAGGTGCGGCAGGCGGGGGCGCTCTGGGGCCTCTCCAACCTGAACCGCGAGCGCTTCACCGAACCCACGCGGCGCGCCGTCATCCTCGGGCTTGACTTCTTCATGCACAACATGCGCCAGCCGCCAGCCGGCTTCCCGCGCGTCATCACCTACAAAGGCGGCAAGATCATCAAGACGGGGACGGTGGCCCTCTTCTGCCTGGCCATCACCGACTTCCTGGAGGGGCAGGAGCGCTACCTGCCGGATTTGCAGCGCATCCCCTATCTCAAGGCCCTTGAGAATAATCTCAAGTTCCTCCAGTCCATGGAGTTGCCAGACGGATGCTGGCGTGCGGAGTTCGATGCAAACGCCGTCCTCGACGGCAATCTCTGCCCCACCTCCTCCCCCTACTACAATGGCGAGGCCCTGCTGGCCTACCTCTGCGCCCTCCGCTTCTACAACGCACGCCCCCACCTGAGGCCCCCCGAGGGCCTCGACAAGCGCGTCGAAAAGGCAATCCCCCTCCTCGTCCAAAAATACGTCGTGGACGGGCTTCTGCCTGGCGGCGACAGCGAGCAGACCAAGGGCTTCTGCCAGTGGGGCATGATGTCCTTCGCCCTCTACGAGGCCCATCACGAAGGGGAGACGGCGGACGTGGCGGCCGACGCGGCCCTCACCCTCGCCTGGTGGCAGATCTTCACCAACATGGTGGAGTACCGCACCGGCAACACGGCCTACGCGGTGGAGGGGCTTCTGGGCGCCTGGCACGTGGCGCGGCGGCGCGGCCGCCAGGAGGACGCCGACTTCCTGCGCGAGAACATCCTGCGCATCCTGGCCAACCTCCTGCTCTGCCAGATAGGCGGCCCCTTCGGCGACAAGAACCCCTACCTGGCCTACTGGAAGCCGCACATCTCCGAACGCACCTACGGCGGCATCATCTCCAGCCAGAACTACGGCTACATCCGCATCGACAACGTCCAACACCAGATGCACGCCATGCTCTTGGCGCGCAAGCTCCTCTTCGGGGAGGAATAGCCCATGGCGAAAGTCCTGCTCACGCTCCTTGCCGCCCTGCTCCTTCCGCTGGCGGCCGCCGACCTGACCGACGCCGAATGGGCGGCGCTGAAGAGGCAGGCGCTGGAGCGTCCGCGCGCCGTCATCTACGACAACGACGGCGACGACGTGAACTACCACCACGGCGAGCCCACCGTGGAGGCCCTTCTGGCCAAGCGCACGACATGGCTGCGCAAGTATCCCGTCGACACGATGGTCTACTGCGTCAACGGCTCCACCTTCCAGATGAAGATGCCCACGCAGAACGGAGAGCTCTTCGACTGCGTATGGCCCGAGGACGAAAAGGGGACGGACGGCAAGGGGAAGAACGTGAACGCGGTCACGTGGCTGGTGGAGCGCGGCCTCGACTACCTCCAGATGCAGATCGACTACGCGCGCGCGTACAATATAGAGATATTTGCGGAGTTCCGCTTCAACGACACGCACGACGTCTGCGACAGGCCCGAGAAGCCGTGCCCCTACTTCCCGCGCTTCAAGCGGCAGCATCCCGAGTTCCTCATGGGATCCTACGAGCATCAGCCGCCCTACGCCACGTGGAGTTCCTACGACTTCACCCACAAGGAGATACGCGACAAGTTCGTCGCCCTCGTCACCGAGGTGGCGGACAAGTACGAGGT
>CACZQQ010000244.1 GCA_902783355.1 uncultured bacterium | reverse complement strand
TGCTCTACGTCGCCCTCTACGCGGACGACTACAACCAGGTCTTCACCATCCGCAACAACGCCACCGGCAAGCCGATTGCGTGGCGCCACTGGGCGTTCCGCCTGATGGACAACAAGTACATGAACACCTGGAAGACCGCCATGTGCCCCACCGCAGGCCCGTCCGACAACACCACCGCCCCCGGCGACCATGTGATGGGCATGACGCGCAGCGTCGCCTTCTGGGCCCCCTATTTCGGCGCCAGCGCCTACAAGGTCTGCTCCGACGCGAACAACGACGACGGCTGCCCCGTCCTTAACTTCGGCGCTCTCCAGTCCAACAAGATGCTGATGGCCGACACCATGATGTTCCTGACCACCCATGCCAACCACGGCTACCAGATCTTCGAGTGGGCCAACGGCACCATCAACGTCCTCTGCGCACGCCACGGCGGCCGAAGCACCATCGGCTGGACGGACGGCCATGTCGAATCCATGACGCCGCTCCAGATCAAGAGCGAGACGGGCAACACCCTGACCCACTACGTCGACCCCGCCGACATGAGCGCGGTCAAGACCTTCTAGCCAGCCGGATTCCCTGCGAAAAAAGCAAGCCCCGCTCCGCGTCCGTGCGCGGAACGGGGCTTTTCTGTTGCGGGGCGACGTGTGTCAGATCTTGTTGAGCGCCTGGGCGAGGTCGTCGATGATGTCCTGCGGGTCCTCGATGCCGATGGAGAGGCGGATGAGTTCGGGGGCCAGGCCTGCGGCGCGCTGCTGCTCCTCCGTGAGCTGCGAGTGCGTCGTGGAGGCGGGATGTGTGCCGAGGCTGCGCGCGTCGCCGGCGTTGGCCAGCTGCAGGAAGAGCTTGAGGTTGTCCACGACGACCGTGCCTTCCTTCGCGCCGCCCTTGACGCCGAAGACGACCATGCCGCCCTTGCCGCCTGGCAAGTACTTCTGCGCGAGCGTGTTGGAGGGATCGGAGGCCAGGCCGGGGTAGCGCACCCACGCCACCTTCGGATGCGCCGCGAGGAACTCCGCCACCTTCAGCGCGTTCTCCGAATGGCGCGCCATGCGTAGCGGCAGCGATTCGACGCCCTGCAGGAAGACCCATGCGGCGTCCGGCGAGAGGGTCGGGCCCTGGTTGCGGAGGGCGACCGTGCGCAGGCGCGTCACGAAGGCGGGCGCGCCCAGGGACGACCAGACGATGCCGTGGTAGCCGCGGTCCGGCTCGTTGAAGAGGCTGAACTTCTTGTCGGTCCAGTCGAAGTTGCCCGCGTCGACGACGATGCCGCCGATGCCTGCGCCGTGGCCGCCGATCCACTTGGAGAGCGAGTGGATGACGATGTTCGCGCCGTGCAGGATGGGCTTCTCCAGGGCGGGCGTGGCGAAGGTCGCGTCCACGATCAGCGGCAGGTGGTGCTTCTTGGCGACGGCCGCATAGCCCTCGATGTCCGCCACGTCGAGGCCCGGATTGCCGATGGCCTCGACGAAGATGGCGCGTGTATCGGCGTCGATGGCCGCCTCGGTCGCCGCGAAGTCGTTCACCTTCACGAACTTGGCGTGGATGTTGTTGCTCTGCGGCAGGATGACGTCGAACTGCGTGTAGGTGCCGCCGTAGAGGTTGGAGGCCGCGACGAGGTTCTGCCCCGTGGCCACCACGTTGGTGACCGAGAAGTAGATGGCGGCCGTGCCGGAGGAGACCGCCAGCGCGGCCACGCCGCCGTCCAGCGCGGCCAGACGCTGCTCAAGCACGTCCTCGGTCGGGTTCATGAGGCGCGCGTAGATGTTGGCGGCCTTGCGGAGGCCGAAGCGGTCCGCGCCGTCCTGCGCGCTCTGGAAGTTGTAGGCCGTGGTGCGGTAGACGGGCACGCCCGTCGCGTCGGTCGCGGGATCGCCGTGCCAGCCTGCGTGGACGGCCAAGGTGTCGAAGCGGTATTGCGGTTTGTTGTCGCTCATGGTGTGTCTCTCCTCTGTTCCGTGGTTGGGGGAACTTATACTACATAAAAAGTAGTGTTATTGCGTAAACAACCTCAATATAACCGCGATTTTCAGGTTGTCAAGCAAAGTCTATTAAAAAAGTTGTAATTTGTGGATTGCGCACAGCTGCGGGCTGTGTGCTCGGGCCGGCGGCCTAAAGCCCCAGAGTGTCCCTGACCTGCGCAGGCGACCAGTCGCGCCAGATGAAGTCGGCGCGCAGGAGGCGGGCGCCGGCGCGGCGGAGGGCGCCGATGTCGCCTCGCCTGTCCATATATTCCTTATTAATATAGACGCTCTGGCAGCGGTTGTTGATGACCAGGAGGCGTTCGCCGTTGCGGTTGGCCAGCTCGAACTGGGTGAAGTCGCACTGGTGGGGGCCAGGGCAGTCGCCCTTGAGGGAGGCGTTGGCGCAGACCGCCGAGATGGCCAGCGGCGTGTCTTGGAAGACGGGCACCTCGGCCGTGCCGCCCAGATGCGCCGCCAGCGCGCAGAGGTTCTCCAGCGTGTCGTCGGGGGCGAGCGTCACGCGCCTGAGGCCCGTCTCCAGAAGCATTTGCGCGGCGTGGATGTTGTTGCAGTAGAGGGGCCAGTCGGCGGTGATGTCGGCGTCTTGGACGGAGACGCCTTCCTCCTTCAGCAGCTGCAGCGCGCCCAGGCCGGCGACCTGCCACTTGCGGAAGCCCTGCGCGGCCAGTTCGCGCACGAGGGGGCGCCACGTCTTGGCGCGGCCCGCGCCGCCCGCGTCCGTGTCCCGCAGGAGCGCGGGCAGGGCGAGGCGCAGGCGCTCCATGCCTGTGCGCCGCGCCAGCTCCTCCAGCGTCTCCAGAACCTCCTCCGGACGGCTGCGCGAAAGGTCGAAGACGACTTCGCGGAGGCGCGAGAGCGACTTGGCCGAAAGCAGGTTCAGGGCGTAGGGGCGGTCGATCTTGACAAGCCATTCCGGCTCGGCTGCGGTCACGGCGGGCGCCGCCGGAAGGCATTCCGCCTTGAGGGCTTCCAGACGCGCGTGCCGCGCCTCCTCCTGGAGGGCCGCCAGCTTCTCCGCCAGCGTCCGCCGCAGGGCGTTCATCTGCGAGGCGGGCGCGAAGAGGTTGCGCGGGTTCGTGACGACGACCTCGGCGGCCAGGTAGGGCGTGTCGCCCAGCTTGGCGAGGGCGTCGCGGAGGGCGGCCTCGTTCTGCTCGGGCGGCTTGCGCGCGGGGGAGAGGCCCGCGCCTTCGGCCTTCAGCGTGGCGGAGGCCGCCGGCGCGCTGCCGTCCTCCAGCACCATCATCCCCTCCAGCGCCGTCTCCGTCAACGTGGCGGCGATCTTGACGCGCTGCCGCTGCCGCTGGAGGGCGGGGCGGATGGAGGGCCATTCGTAGCGGCGCAGCGCCTGCTGCGAGGAGGTGCAGAAGAGCGGCAGCCCGGCGGGCAGCTCCGGCGCGTCGTTCGGCAGCGGAATCTCGATGGTGCTGCCCGGCGGGACGGAGAAGACGCTTTCGCGGCGACCGCCGCCGCCCTGCCGGAAGAGGGTGATTGCGTCCACGGGGAAGCCGTAGGGGCGCAGGCGCCCCGGCAGCTCCGCCTGGAGGCCGTCGTGGCGCTCCAAGGTGATGTCTTCCGTGACGAGGCGCAGGAGGGGCGGGCGCGCGGGCGTGGCGGGCGTGTAGGCGAGGACGCGGCCCGCGCGGCAGCCGCGCGGGCCCGTGACGGCGGTGTCGGTCAGCCCGAAGCGGCGCGCCCCCGGCAGGAAGAACTGCGTCCACGGACGCGAGAAGATGGTGCGGATGTCCTGCTCGCAGGTCTCGCGCTCGCCTTCGCGGAAACTGTTGTCCAGCAGCTTGCGGTAGTAGTTGGTGACGGCGGCCACGTAGAGCGGCGTCTTCTTGCGCCCCTCGATCTTGACGGAGGCGACGCCGGCGCGGGCGAGGGCGCCGACGGCCTCCGGCTGCGCGAGATCCTTCATGGACATGACAGGGCAGGCGCGCGCCAGCGTGCGCCCGTTGGCGGAAATGTCCCAGGCGTTGCGGCAGACGTAGGTGCATTCGCCGCGGTTGCCGCTGGCGCCGCGCAGGACGCTGGAAAGCAGGCAGAGGCCGCTGTAGGCGTAGCAGAGGGCGCCGTGGACGAAGACCTCCACCTCGATGTCCGGCTCGGCCGCCATGGCGGCGATTTCATTGAGCGTCAGCTCGCGGGCGGCGATGACGCGCCGGAAGCCCATGTCGCGGCAGGCGCGCAGGCCGTCCAGGCTGTGGATGGCCATCTGCGTGGAGGCGTGGAGGGCCAGGCGCGGAAAATGGCGCTTCACGAGGCGGACGAGCCCCAGGTCCTGGACGATGAGGGCGTCGGGCCGCAGCTCCTCCAGGCGCGCAAGGGTCTCCAGCAGGGCCGGCAGCTCCTCCTGCCGCAGCAGCGTGTTCAGCGTCAGATAGACTTTGCGGGGGCGCGTGGCGTCCTGCCGCGCCATGCCCAGCAGGACTTCCAGCTCGTCGGCGGAGAAGTTGACCGCATCCGCCCGCGCGGAGAATTGGTGGAGGCCGCAATAGACGGCGTCGGCGCCGTATTGGAAGGCGGCGGCGGCGGTCTCCAGGCTTCCGGCGGGGGCGAGCAGTTCCACGCGGACTACCCCTCGTATTTGGAGTAGACGACGGCGGCGTTGTGGCCGCCGAAGCCCATGTTGAGCTTCAGGACATGCTTGAGGCCGGGCAGTTCGCGGGCGGCGTTGGGCATGTAGTCCAGGTCGCACTCCGGGTCGGGCGTGTTCAGGTTGCGGGTGCCGGGGGCGACACCTTCCTGCAGCGCCTTCACGCAGACGATGGATTCGACGCCGCCGGCCGCTCCCAGGGTGTGTCCCGTCATGGACTTGGTGCTGGAGATGGAGAGGCGGCGGGCGTGTTCGCCGAAGGCCAGTTTCAGCGCGCGGGTCTCCACCGCGTCGTTCATGTGGGTGCCGGTGCCGTGGGCGTTCACATAGCCGATGGCCTCCGCCGGCAGCTCCGCGTGGGCGAGGGCGGTCGTGATGGCGTCCGCCGCCGCGGAGCCGTCCTCGCGGGGCGCGGTGATGTGGTAGGCGTCTCCCGTGGCGCCGTAGCCGCTGACCTCCGCCAGGATGGTCGCGCCGCGCTTCAGCGCGTGCTCCAGCTCCTCCAGGACGAGGACGCCGGCGCCGCTGCCGGCCACGAAGCCGTTGCGGGTGGCGTCGAAGGGGCGGCAGGCCCCCTCCGGATTGTCGTTTTCGGTGGAGAGGGCGTGCATGGCGGCGAATCCGGCCATGCCCAGCAGGACATCCGTGTTCTCGGCGCCGCCGGCCAGCATGGCCTCCGCGTCGCCGCGACGGATGATCCAGCTGGCCTCGCCGATGGCGTGGAGGCCTGTCGTGCAGGCGGAGACGATGCCGAAGTTGGGGCCGCGCAGCCCGTAGTGGATGCTGATGGTGCCGGCCGCCATGTCGGGAATGAGCATGGGGATGGCCAGCGGCGAGACCATGCGGGGGCCCTTCTCGTCGAGGCGCCGCAGCTGCGCGGTGGCGGTCGCAAGGCCGCCGATGCCCGTGGAGACCAGCACGCCGCCGCGCTTGGGGTCCAGGTTGTCGCCTGCCTTCAGGCCCGACTGGCGGACGGCCTCGTCGGCGGCCGCCAGCGCATAGAGGCAGTAGGGGTCGAGGCGCTGCTGCTCCTTGGGGGTGAGCAGCGCGCCGATGTCGAAGTCCCTAATGATGCCCATGATGCGGCAACGGTAGTCGGGCTGGTCGTCAAGGGAGGCCAGGCGGACGATGCCGGAGCGGCCTGCCAGAAGCCCCTCCCAGGTGGCCTGGAGATTGTTGCCCAGGGAGGTCACACATCCCATTCCGGTGACGACGACGCGACGTTCTGAACGCATGTGCTTTGGTTTCCTTAAAAGATATGTTTAACGAGAAAGGCCGCACCCCGGAGGGACGCGGCCTTTCTTCTTTCACGCTTGTGCCGTTGGGGAGAAAAGATTACTCGGCCTTCTCCGCAGTCTGCTGGTTGGCCTTGATGTATTCGATGACATCGCCGACCGTCTGCATCTTCTCGACCACGTCGTCCGGAATCTTCATCTCGAAGTTGTCCTCGAAGGCCATGACAAGCTCGACCACGTCCAGCGAATCGGCGCCCAGGTCTTCGACGAAGCGCGCCTCGGGGACAACCTGGTCTTCACGCACGCCCTGATGCTCGACAATCAGCTTGATGACTTTCTCTTCAATGGTTTCAGTAGCCATTTTACATCCTCTTGTTGAAGTGGATAAGCACGTCCGCGCTCCGGATGGCGACACCGGCGGAGCCTGCGGTGCGTGGGACACAGATGAGGTAATTACGCGTAACTTAATGCTTCATTTGGATATTGCAAGAGAACCCGTGCCTTTCCTGCCTCTTGCGCCGCTGCCGCGGCGCCCGCCGGCTTTTCGCCGACGGCACCCGACTGCGCACAGCGGACTGGCCGCAGCAGGGCCTTCCCAACCTGAGCGGGCGCCACTTTGGCGCCCGCAGAAGCGGCGCAAAAAATCCGCAGCCCGCGCCC
>CACZQQ010000243.1 GCA_902783355.1 uncultured bacterium | reverse complement strand
GTCATCCAGACGCGCGCCCATTCCGGCGCGCGTTTTTTTCTTCATCCCTTCTGGAAAGCACCCTATGAAAAAACTCTTGCGCCTTGCTTTGCTGCTGACAGTCGTCCTGCCCTTCGCCGTCTTGCAGGCGGGGCCGAAGGCGGACGCCGACTTGGCGGCCATCGCCGACCACTTCACGAAGACGAGCGCCGCCTTCAACCAGTCCAAGAGCAACTGGCGGTGGGTCTTCTACGGCGATTCCATCACGCACGGCTGCGCCCACACGCAGGGCTGGCGCAACTTCGTGGAGATCTTCGCGGAGCGCATCCGCTGGGAGAAGGCGGCGCTTTTCGACACGGTCATCAATTCTGGCAACAGCGGCTACTCCAGCACGCATCTCGTGGATCCCGGGCAATACGACTGGCAGGTCGCCTCGCTGAAGCCGAATGTGGTCCTCATCCTCATCGGCGTCAATGACATCGTGCTGCCGGACGCGTCTCTGCCGCGCTTCCGCCAGAACCTCGTCACGCTTGTGCAGTGGGTTCGCCGAGACGGCGCCATCCCCGTCCTGCAGACCTACAGCACCGTCAAGCTCTTCCGCAATCCCACGGCCAAGTGGCAGCACGACTACGTCAAGCGCTACAACGAGCAGGACGCCTACAACCAGACCATCCGCGAGGTCGCCGCGCAGGAGGACGTCATTCTCGTCGACCACGCGAAGTACTGGCAGGAGCACGCCTCCGACCCCGCCATTCTGAACTTCTGGCTGGCGGAGCATCTCCATCCGGGGGCGCGCGGCCATCAGGAGATGGCGCGCCTCATCATCCGGACGTTGGGGCTTGACGGCGGCAGCGCGTGCCTCGCTCTGGAGGCCGGCGGCAAGCAGCCCGAGGGCGTCGCCGACATCGCCGCCGTCGCCAAGGACGAGCAGGCCGCGTGGTCCATCGACGACGACGCGACGGCCATCGCCGCCGGCGGCAACTGGAGCCTGACCGGCGGGGCGGCGCAGGCGGGCGATGTCGTCCGTCTGCCGATGACCGACGCGAAGGCGAACATCAACCTGCAGGACGGCGGGAAGCTGGCCGGCTATGCGCAGGAGGTCTGCTTCGAGGCCGAGATGCGCTTCATGCCGGACGCGCTGCCGACGCGCGGCAACCGCCTCTACGTGGGCGTGGGCGCGGGCGCGGGCGCGGCCTACACGGAGGGCATCCTCCTGCTGGACGCGGGCAATGTCAGGGGGACGCTCGGCAATGCGGAGATGCCCATCGAGCTGGGCAAGTTCTTCACGCTGCGGATGCGTCTGGACCTTGCCACGCAGGAGACCACGCTCTACATCGACGGGCAGCCCGTCTGCAAGGCGAAGGGGCAGATCTACGGCAAGGGGCGCCTCTACATCAACATGGGCTTCGGCTCGCCTTCCATCAGCGGCACGACTGAAATCCGCCGCCTCCGCGTCAGCGGAAAGTAAGGAGGTATTACATTGTGAAATCCGCCGCATCTGGTGTGCGGCGGGAGCAGGCCCCCCTTTAATTAATATGTACAACACATTCCATTATACCTTGCGGCGCACGCTGCCGCCCTGGAGCTTCCACGAGAACCTGCGCGAACTGGAGGAGGCGGTCGTGCAGGGGCGGCTGGACGAGGTGCTGGTCAAGGTGGACACGGAGGAGTTCTCGCACGGGCAGGTGAACCCCACGTGGTTCAAGGCCTATCTGCCGCTTCTGGCGGAGTTGAAGGCCATGCTGGACAGGCACGGCGTCCTCTTCTCCATCAACCCGTGGATCACCTTGTGCCATCTGGACCGCGGCCGCCGAGGGGAGGACTCCTTTGCGGGCTTCCGCGGCATGGTGGACATCGACGGCGGCGTCTCGGGGGCGACCGCGTGTCCGCTATGCGTTGCATGGCAAGAACATACGCGCACAATCTGGCAGGACTACGCCCGCCTGAAGCCCCACAGCATCTGGGTGGAGGACGACCTGCGCTATCTCAACCACACGAACATCAAGTTCGGCTGTTTCTGCGAAGAGCATCTTGCGCGCTTCGGCAAATGGCTCGGCCTTGCGACGCCGCCTAAACGCGAGGAGGTCCGCGCGGCCATCTTCGCAGTCGGCGAGCCCCATCCATGGCGCCGCCAGTGGCTTGAGTTCTTGGGCAGCCTCTACGAGGAGACCGTCGCCTTTCTGGCGGGCTGCGTTCACGAAATCGACCCCGCCATCCGCATCGGCTACATGACGAGCGGGTTGCGCGTCCACACCGCCGAAGGGCGCGACTGGGAGGGCTTCCGCAAGGTCGCCACCACGGGCGGCACCACGGGCTTCCTCAGCCGCCCCAACTTCGGCGCCTACGCGGAGGTCGTCCCGCACGACCTCTATCATTCTGACGACCAGGCACGTCTGACGCGCGTCGGGCTGGCGGGCGCGGAGGCGGAGCTGGCCGAGGTGGAGAACATCCCCTACACGCGCGTGGCGCGCAGCGTCGCCAGCACGCGGGCGCAGGTCCTGCTGACCGCGCTCTGCGGCTGCCATGGCGCCGCCATGAACCTCTACGACCATTTCGGCAACCCGATGGAAGGCGGCGACAAGTTCAACGCGATGCTGGCGGCCCTCAAGCCGCGCGTCGCGGCCATCGGCGCCGCCATCCGCCGCCCCGGCCGCGACGGCGGCGTCAACGTCGCCTTCTCGCAGGACTACGCCAAATACGTGCATCTGAAGGAGGAGAACTTCATCGGCCTCTTCGCTTCAGGGGAGCAGGCCGCCTACGTCCTCGGCACCACTGGCGTGCCTCACACCTACGACGACACCGCCGCCGTCACCTACCTGACCGGCCAGATGCCACGCGCCTTCACGGATGAACAGCTGAAGACATGGCTCGGCAAGTCGCTGTGGCTGGATGCCGTGGCGGCGCGCATCCTGCTGGAGCGCGGCTTCGGCAATCTGATTGGCCTGGAGGGGATGGAGGCGGCGCGTCCGCCGGAGACATACCACAATGGCGCGGGCGAGGAGTTCCTGCCGTCCACGCGGCCGCCGCGCTACGCCAGCCTCTACGCGCCCTGCTACGGCCCCAACGCAAGGGTCTCGCTCCTGCATCCCGCCGATGGCGCGACGCTCTTCAGCCAGGCGGTTGATTGTGATTGCAACCCTTTGGGGTGCATAGGGTTAGTGTATGAGAACAGCCTTGGCGGCCGCGTCTTCGTCCACGGCTTCGACTACGACCCCTACGCCGCCAACATCGGTTTCATGGGGACGCGCCGTCTGGAGGGCTTCCGCCGCGTGATGGACTTCCTTGACCCGAAGGCGGAGATTCTGCGGGTGACGGGCGACGGCGTGCAGCCGCTGCCCGTGCAGCGCGAGTTGGCGGACGGCAGTGTCCTTCTGGGCTTCATGAATATCACGTATGACGCGTGGGAGCGCGTGGAGCTGCGCTGCGCCGCGTTGGCGCGCCATGCGACCGCGTTTGTGCTGGAGGGCGGCGAATGGCAGCCGCTGGCGGGCTATGCCCCCAAGGGCGATACGCTTCTTTTGAACCGCACGGTTCCCCCCATGGAGGCGCTGCT
>CACZQQ010000242.1 GCA_902783355.1 uncultured bacterium | reverse complement strand
CTGGCCGACATCATGGCCGTCGCCAAGAAGGAAGTCGAGAACGCGCTGCAGATACTGGCCGCCAAGAGCCGCGCCGCCGGCATCCACATGATCGTCGCCACGCAGCGGCCTGACGCGCACGTGGTCACCGGCACCCTCAAGAACAACTTCCCGTGGCGCGTCGCCCTCCAGGTCACCGACGCCATCAGCTCCAATGTCGTCATGGGACAGAAGGGCGCCGAGGCCCTTCTGGGCCAGGGCGACATGCTCTTCAAGGGCGACGGCGAGATCACGCGCATCCAGGGCGGCTGGGTCACGAACGAAGAAATCGCCTCCGTGGTGGAGGCCTGCTCCAGCCAGAGGCCCCAAATCTTCGACGACTCCCTCGAACTGGCCCTCAAGGGTGACGAGAACCTGGAGGCCGGCGGCAGCGCCGGCGGCGGCGAAGGCGAAGCGGGCGGCGGCGATTCCGGCGGCGACGACCTAATCAGCCGCGCCGTGGCGGTCATCAAGGAGACGAGGCGGCCCACCATCTCCTTGATGCAGAGGAGGCTGCGCATTGGCTACAACAAGGCGGCCGACCTCATCCAGGATCTTCAGGACCTCGGCTACATCGGCCCCGAGCCCGTCAGCGGCCTGCGCGAAATCTACTGGGACAACCTGCCCGCCAGCAACAACGTCACCGATCGGATGACGCTTGACCAGCAGGACAACGAGACGGACGCGGCGGCCTCCGTCGCCCCCCAGTTCCAGGAATCCTCGGAGGATGAAACCGCCTCACAGGAGGGCACCCCCTAGTGCAGCAGAACGCCGACAGCACGAATGCCGCGCCCGCCGAGGAGACCATCGCCCTTCACGCGACCCTCGACCTCAACCGCCAGAACTTCGGCCAGATGCTCCTGGAGAGCCGTCTGGCACGGGAGATGACTGTTGCGGAAGTGGCGGAGAAGGCGCACATGAAGCGCGACACCCTGATGCATCTGGAATCCGGCGACCTGGCCTCCGTGCAGCTCAAGCCCTACTACGCCAAGTCCGCCATCGAGACGCTCTGCCTCGTCTACGACATCGCGCCGGACCCCATCCTGGACGCCTACGAACTCGACGCCAGCGAATACCTGGCGCGCACGGGCGGCACGGACGCGCCTTCGCTTTCGCTGCCCGGCGACGAAGAGGCCAACTCCGCCGCCACCCAGCACCAGGTCGCCCAGATGCTCATCGCCATCGTACTCATCGCGGTGGCCGTGCTCATCGCCGCCGGCTGGTTCTACAAGGCCTACCAGGCGCGCAACCAGAAGGCCATCCGGCACTTCGACCTGACCGAACTTCTCCCGCAGGAGCCGCCTCCCATGGAGACACTCAAGATCCCCTGACGCGCAACAAACCTCCCCATCCACCATCCATGCCCGAATCCACCTTGCAGTTCCCACCGCTGAGCCTCTTCAAGCGCTCCGCCAATGACGACTTTGGCCAGAACAGCCGCGAGGACATCGACCGCGACTGGCAGGCCATCAGCCAGATCCTGCAGGCCGGCGGCGTCGACGCCACCGTCACCAGCTCCATCAGCGGCCTTCAGTCCACGCGCTTCGAACTCCAGCTCGGCCCGGGCGTCCCCCTGGACGCCCTCGCCAACATGAGACAGCAGTTCCGCAGCGCCTTCGCCGACCGCGGCCCCGTCATGCTGCTCCTGCCCATCCCCGGACGGGACCGCGCCGGCATAGAGGTGCCCAACCGCAACCGGCGCCCATGCACCACTGGCGACCTTCTGGCCAGCAGCGCCTGGACCAACACATACGCCCAGGTGCCTCTCATGGTGGGACGCGACGTCCTGGGCGCCATCGCCATCTGCGATCTCGTCCAGGCCCAGCACCTGCTGCTGGGCGGCGACGACGGGGCGACGCTTTCCAATCTCATGCGCCAGTTTGTCTGCTCCATGGCCCTGCGCTTCTCGCCCGCCGACCTGCGGATGCTGTGCTACGACGCGCAGAGCCGCGACATGCGCCCCTTCGGCCAGCTGCCACACATGATAATCCCCCCGACTTCGTCCGTCCCTGGCGCGCTGACCCTCCTCCAGACGCTCCACGACGAGATGCGCTACCGCCAGCAGCAGTGCGTCCAGGCGAATGTCCAGAGCCTGGACGACTACAATGCCCAGTTCCCGACCAGCCATTTCCCGCGCCTTGTCTTCTTCATGGACGAGCTGTCGCCACTGCTCAAGCACGCGCGGCGCGAGGAGGCCCTTTCCCACATGCAGTCACTGCTGGCGGGCGCGCGCGTCGGCATCCATCTCGTCATCGCCACCAAATACCCCTACGCTGAAAACCTGCCGGCGGAAATCACCAGCGCCATCCCCTGGCGCCTCGCCTCCCGCACGAATTCGGCGGAGGCGTCGACGCTGCTCATCGACATCGAGAGCGCCAGCGACCTGCTGGGCGGCGGCGACTGCCTCTTCCGCGGCGACCGGCCGCTCCAGCGCTGCCAGTGCGGCGAAATCACGGAGGCGGAATGCCGCGATTTCACCAAGTTCTGGGTCCAGCAGATGCCTCCCCAGCACGACCAGGAGCTGCAGGCGCAGATTGCGCAGGCGGATCTGGAGGAGCGCAACGCGCAGGCCGCCGCGAAGGCCGCCGCTGAAGGGCCGATGCTGCCCTTCTCCGAACTCATGCCCAGCCACGCGGCCGCCACCGCCAACGACGCGCTCAAGGCCATCCTTGCGCGAAAGCAGGCCTCGCCCGCCGGCCTCATGGAGGATCTCGGCGTCACCCGCGAGCGCGCCGTCAACCTGCTGGACGAGCTGACCGCGCACGACTACCTCAAGCGCCCCGCCGAAGGGACTGAGGAGCGCGAAATCAACTACGCGGAGCTGCCCAGCGAGGCCGTCCTGAACGGCCAGGGCGGCCGCAAGACCATCACGGAACTGTACGCGGAACTGGCCAAGAAGGTGGAGGAAGGCGACAAGGCCTCCCGCACCGTGGCCGAATTCAACAAGGGCGTCCACGCCATCGGCAAGAAGATCGTGGAGGAGGCCGCCGAAGTCTGGATGGCCGCCGAATACGAGAACACCGACAACGCCACGCTGGAGATCAGCGAGCTCATCTACCACATCCTCGTGATGATGCTCAAGAAGGGCATCACCATGGAGGACCTCTACAAGAAGCTCTAGACGAGAATGATACGCATTGCACTTCCCAACAAGGGGTCCCTCTCCGAGGAGGCCCTCCGCCTCGTCCACGAGGCGGGCTACAAGGCGCGCCGCGCCGCCAAGGAGCTCTCGGTCATCGACACGGAGAACGACGTGGACTTCCTCTTCCTGCGCCCGCGCGACATCGCCGTCTATGTGGGCGAGGGAATCGTGGACCTGGGCATCACGGGGCGCGACCTGCTGGCCGACTCGCAGGCCGGCGCCAAGGAGCTGCTGGCCCTCGGCTTCGGCAAGTCGCGCTTCTGCTACGCGACCCCCAAGGAAGGCGCCCTCAGGACTGTCGACCAGCTTGACGGCAGGCGGATCGCCAGCAGCTACCCCAACATCGTCAAGGCGGACTTCGCCGCGCGCGGGCGCACATGCACCGTCGTCAAGCTCGACGGCGCGGTGGAGATTTCCGTGGCGCTGGGCGTGGCGGACGCCATCGCGGACGTGGTGGAAAGCGGCACCACCATGGCCCAGGCGGGCCTGGCCCCCATCGGCGAGCCCGTCATGCTTTCCGAGGCCATCGTCATCGGGGCGGCCGAGACCGCCTCGGCTCCCCAGGCGCGCACCTTCCTGCGCCGTCTCCAGGGCATCCTGACCGCCCAGGCCTACGTCCTCATAGAATACGACGTGGACGAGGCGCATCTGGCGGCCGCCAGCAGGCTGACGCCAGGCATCGAGGCGCCGACGGTCAGCCAGCTCTCGAAGGCGGGCTGGTACGCCGTCAAGGCCATGATTCCGCGCAAGCAATGCAACGCCATCATCGACAATCTGGAGGACGCAGGCGCGAAGGGCATCATCGTCTCCGACCTGCGCACCTGCCGCCTGTAACCCAACAAGAACCCCATCAGCAGAAAGAGGTCAACGACCATGAACGAATACTGGAATCCACGCTACGAGACCATGTCCAGGGACGAACTTACCGCGCTGCAGAGCGAGCGCCTGCGTCGGCAGGTCGCGCGCGCGTACGCATGTTCTCCTTATTTTAAGAAGAAATACGACGAG
>CACZQQ010000241.1 GCA_902783355.1 uncultured bacterium | reverse complement strand
CCCACTCCTGCGCCGCCGCATTGACATGGCTGCGGGTCAGGCAGAAGCCCAGAAAGCAGACGATGACGGCGAACCATGTGAGCAGCGGCAGGCTTTCCACGACAGGCGCGTCCTCCTCGACGGGAAAGCCAAGGAGGCCCGCCATGTATTTCCACATTGAATCAGGTGCCTCGTCCCCGCGATGCGCGTCCTCCTTCATCTGCCTGACCTTGTCCATGGCGATGATCTCTCGCGCCCGCCGATTCGGATCCTTTTCGGATTGAGGGACATAACGCGGCAGCGCCTCCAGTTCGCCCGGGTCGAACCAAATCGCCTGGCAGGAACGGCATACATCAAGTAAGATACTGCGCCCCAATATGTTAATACTTACAAACACCATGGGCTTCCCGCAGAAGGGACAGGCCGCAAGCCCCTCCACGGCCTTCTTCTGCGAGGCCTTGTACCACAGGGCGTTGGCGAAATCGGGACTTCCGCAGAGTGCGCGGAGGGCGGGCAGGCTCATGGCCGTGCCGTGGCCATCGGGGCAGCGATGGCAGCTCTTCCCCTCGTAGGTGTCCTTGACAAGCGCCTTGCCGCAGCGCGGGCATTTCATGTAGTACATGGCGACCTACGGCTCGTGGAAGGACTCGTCCAACCCTTTGATGAGAGGATAGATGAAATAGGTGATGAGACGGCGGCGACCGCACTTGATCTCCACCTCCGTCTTCATGCCGGGCAGCAGCGTGAAGTCGGCGGGCGCGTTGCGGAGGGTGCCCGAGACGGTGAGGCGCGCGCGGTAGAAGGCGTCGCCGCCCTCCTCCGCCACCGCCGCGCCGGCGTTGCGTCGGAAGGCGTCCGGCGAGATGGAGCGGATGACGCCGTCGAGGGTGCCGTGCCGCTGGAAGGGGAGCGCCTCCAGCTTGACGCGGGCCATGGCGCCGGCGCGGACGCGCGCGATGTCCATCGGCCGCACTTCCGCCTCGATTTCGCAGGTGCCGTCCAGCGGCACGAGCGTCAGGAGGGCCTCTGCCTCGCCGACGGCGCCGCCGACGGGAAAGCCCGCCACGTCCATGACGACGGCGCGGCGTGGCGCCCGCATGGTCGCGGAGCCGGCCAGCGCCTTCGCGCGCTCCAGCTGGCGGCGCACGCCGTCCAGTTCGCGGCCGATTTCGACGAGCTTTTCGGAGATGGTGTTGTTCCACTCCTCCTGGAAGGCGTCGCGTTCCGCGACGAGGGCGTCCTCCTGATGGGCGTATTCCTCTATACTTCCTTGCAATTGAGTGACTTCTGCCTCACAGCGCATCCTTTCGACGGTGACTTCAAGCAGCTCCTTGTGGGAGGAGACCTGCTTTTCGTAGAGGCCTTGGTACATGGCCTCGATGTTGGCGACGTTCTCAAGGATGGAAGTGTATTTGGCGTGGCTTCTGGCGGCGGACTCGCGGGCGGCGACGAGGCGTTCGCGGCTGCTGGCGTAGTAGTGGAGGCGCTCCTCGTAGTAGCGGCGGCGCTGTGTCCAGATCTTCAGCTGGCTTTCCGCATGGGGGCCGGGCTTTGGTTTAAATTCCTTCGCATTATTGAATTCTGCAGTGTATCGCTCCAGCTCCGCCTCCAGGACGGCGGCCTCCGCCTGCAGCCGTTCCACTTCGGCCCGCGAAGGCGTCGGATCGAACTCGACCAGCGTCTGCCCCGCCTCCACCACGTCGCCGGCGCGCACCGCCACGCGGCTGATGACCGCCGACGAATAGGGCTTCATCACGATGGCGCCGTCGTCGGCGACGACGCGGCCGCGCGCCCTCACGATGACGTCCGTCTTGCCCAGGCACGCCCACAGGAGCAGCGCCATCGCCAGCAGCGTCACCAGCGAGATGCCGATGTGCTGGAACCACGGCAGGCGGCTCTCCTCGATCTCCTCCGCGTCCGGCAGAAACTCAATCGCGCCGTCGGCAGGCTTTTTCCTGGCCTCTTCGTCAGACATGGATGGTGATCTCCCCTGGATTGACGACGATGTTGTCCGCCTCCTGGCCGGTCTGCTGACGCCAGAACTGGCGGTAGATGCCCTCCTGCGCGAGCAGCTCCCTGTGGGTGCCGCAGGCGACGGCCTTGCCGTGGTCAAGCACCAAAATCTGCTGTGCGCCCGCCACCATGCTCAGGCGGTGCGAGACGATCAGGACGGTGCGGCCGCGCGCGATGGCCGCCAGGTTCTTCAGGACGGCCGCCTCGCTCTCGGGGTCGAGCGCGCTAGTCGCCTCGTCGAAGATGAGGATGGGCGGATTGTTCAGGAGGGCGCGGGCGATGGCGAGTCGCTGCCGCTGGCCGCCCGACAGGTTGGAGGCGTTCTCCTCCAGCATCGTGTCATAGCCCTGCGGCAGCTGCTGGACGAACTCGTGGGCGCCGGCCAGGGAGGAGGCGCGCAGCATTTCGGCGGCGGTCGCCGACGGCCGCGACAGGCAGATGTTCTCGCGCACGGTGCCGTTGAAGAAGTAGTTCTCCTGCAAGACGATGCCGATGGAGGAGCGCAGATGCGACTTCTCGATTTCACGGATGTCCACGCCGTCGATCTTGACAAGTCCCATGGTGGGCGCGTGAAGGCCCTGCAGCAGCTTGGTCAGCGTGGTCTTGCCGGATCCGGAGCGGCCGACGATGCCCAGGACGCCGCCGGGCGGCACGCTGACGGAGAGGCTGTCCAGCGCAGGCGGCAGCTCGGGACGGTAGCGGAAGGTGACCTCCTCGAAGCGGACGGCGCCCTTCAGCGGCGCGCGCACGCGGCCTGCGTTCGCCTCCGTCGGCGTGTTCATCACCACGCCGAGCATGCGCACCGACAGCGCGGTCTGCTGATATTCGTGGATGAGGCCGACGAGGCGCACCAGCGGCGAAGTCACGCGCCCCGCCAGCATCTGGAAGGCGATGAGCGCGCCGACGGTCATGCTGCCCTTGAAGACAAGCAGCGCCCCCATCCAGATGACCGCGATATTCATCGCGGCCTCCAGGCACTGGCTCAACGTGCGCGCCGTCAAGGAGATCTTGCCGACGGCGTAGTGGGCGCGCACGGCGGCCGCGCTGCGCCGCCCCCATGTGCGCTCCTCCGACGGCTCCAGCGCGAGGCTCTTGACGGTGCGGATGCCGTGGATGGCCTCCACGAGACGGCTCTGGCGGCGCCCTTCGGCCGCGTAGAGGGCGTCCAGCCGCCGCTGGAAGGGCTTGACGAGAAGCGCCACCACGAGGGCCATGAGGGCGGTGAAGGCGAGGACGACCAGCGTGAGGCGCATGCTGTAGAGCATGAGGAAGGGCAGGAAGAAGACGAGGCTGGCCACGTCCAGCAGCGTGAAGAAGAGGCTTCCGGAGAGGAAGCCGCGGATCTTCTCGGTCTGCTGCATGTGTTTGAGGATGACGCCGGAGGGGACCTGTTCGAAGAAGCCGACGGGCAGGTGCATCAGGTGGGCGAAGGTGCGCGTCGCGGTGGCGATGTCCACCTTGTTGGTGGCGAAGAGCAGCAAATTCCCCTTCAGATATTCGACGAGGGCGTGGAAGAGGATGGCGCCCAGAACGCCGACGCCCAAGACGTTCAGCGTGGAGAAGCTCTGGTTGACCAGCACCTTGTCCACGATGTTCTGGAAGAAGAGCGGCGTCGCCAGCGACAGAAGCGATATCAGCAGGACGCCGAGGGCGATCTGCCCGAAGAGCCCTTTTAATTTAAGGAAGTGGGGGATGAACCAGCGCAGGCCGAAGGGCTGGTTTTCGTCGGAGAGTTTCCAGACGCGCTTCATGAGGAGGGCGCGCCCCGTGAAGAGGCCCTCCCACTCTTCCTGCGACACGAAGCGGAAATGCTCCTTCGGGTTTTCAAGCGCCCACTGCGGGTCCACGAAGGCGGCGGCCTTGTCGTCCTGCCGCTGGCCGCAGAGGATGGCGCAATGGCCCTCCTTCGTCTCCAGCAGCATGGGGAAGACACGCGCAAAGCCCTCCAGGTCGTTCCAGCCGATGCGGCGGATCTTCGCCTTGAACTCGTGCCTG
>CACZQQ010000240.1 GCA_902783355.1 uncultured bacterium | reverse complement strand
GCTGCTCAAGCAGCTCCCCGCCGCGCCGTGACGACTTCGACATCTTGATGCTGTGCCCGCGTCCCGGAGAGGCCCTGCCTCCCGGAAAGGGTCCCCGCAGTGGTTTATTTGGCCATACACGGGGGCCTGGGGCAGCGACAGACCCCGCCGCGACGGCGGGCCGGCGCCGCGCACCGCGCACGCCGCCGGAAGACCCCCTTTCTTTTGTCCAAGGTCCCAGATTCAACGCAACGAGAAATCACATGGAAAAGATCGCCATCTCCAAGTATGTGCGGATCTCCCCCTTCAAGGCGCGCCAGGTGACGCACCTCCTGCAGGGGAAGCCCGCCATTACTGCCCTCAACACCGTGGCGCTCATCCCGCGCAAGGCCGCGCGGCTGGTTAAAGCCACCCTGAAGTCCGCCGTCGCCAACGCCGAGAACGACGACAAGAACCCCGTCAACCGCAGCCAGCTGATCGTCAAAGAGGCCACTGTGGGCGAGGGGCCGACCATGCGCCGCTTCCAGCCCAAGTCGCGCGGCTCCGCCGGCCGGATCCGCAAGCGCACCAGTCACATCCGCATCATCGTCTCCGACATCGCCTAATCAGGAGTTAAAACCGTGGGTCAAAAAGTAAATCCAATCGGCTTCCGCCTGCCCATCCGCAAGGACTGGAAGTCCCGCTGGTTCGCACGCAGCCGGGTCGACAGCGCCACTGCCAGCAAATCCTTCGGCGACACGCTGCTGGAGGACATCCACATCCGCGAGCGCCTCGACAAGGAGCTCAAGAACGCCGCCGTCAGCCGCGTCATCATCGAGCGCTTCGGCCACCGCGTCCGCGTCACCATCTACACCGCCCGCCCGGGCATCGTCATCTCCGGCCACTTCGAGGAGAAGGACGCCAAGGCCGCCAAGGAGGCCGCCGCCCCCAAGGAAGGCAAGGACGCCAAGGAGAAGCGCAGCGCCGGCCTGGACAAGCTCAAGGAGATCATCAAGACCATCGCCAAAGGCGAGGAGATCCTCGTCGACGTCAAGGAGGTCCACGCCCCCGAGATGGACGCCAAGCTTGTCTCCGAGTCCATCGCGCAGCAGCTGGAGCGCCGCGTGGCCTTCCGCCGCGCCATGAAGCGCGCCATCCAGACGGCGATGGAGCGCGGCGCGGAGGGCATCCGCATCCGCTGCGCCGGCCGCCTCAACGGCGCCGAGCTGGCCCGCACCGAGCAGTACAAGGAGGGCAAGGTCCCCCTGCACACCCTGTCGGCCAACATCGACTACGGCTTCACCGAGGCCCACACGCTCGCCGGCCTGATCGGCATCAAGGTCTGGATTTGCAAACCCCAAAACTGGGAGGATAAGAACAATGCCACTAATGCCAAAACGCGCCGCGCACCGAAAGGTGCAACGCGGAACGCGCGCGGGTCTCGCGACGCGAAATAACAAGCTCGACTTCGGCGATTTCGGCCTGCAGGTCCTCGACCGCGCCTGGCTGACGGGCGCCCAGCTGGAGGCCGCGCGCGTCGCCGCCACCCGCCGCATGGAGCGCCGCGGCCAGGTCTGGCTGCGCGTCTTCCCCGACAAGCCCGTCTCCAAGAAGCCCCTCGAAACCCGTATGGGCAAGGGCAAGGGCGCCCCTGAGTTCTGGGTTGCGGTCATCAAGCCCGGCAACATGATCATCGAACTGGCCGGCTGCTCCGAGACGGTCGCGAAGGAGGCCCTGGCGTTGGCCGCCAGCAAGCTGCCCGTGCGCTGCCGCTTCCTCAGCCGCCACGTGGAGGCGTGAGGCCCCCTCCGGGCGGCGCCGCCGCCCGGAAGCCCCACCTAACCCAGAGGACTTGACACGAAGATGAAAGCGTCAGAAATCCGCCAGAAGACCGACGAGGAGCTCGCCAAGCAGCTCAACGACAGCCGGGCCGAGATCTTCCAGATGCGCCTCAAGGTGCAGACCAGCGAGCTGAAGAACAACGCCCGCATCCATCTGCTCCGCAAGGACATCGCCCGTCTGAAAACTGAAATGACCGCCCGCGCGAAGAAGGCCGCGGCGGCGAACAACTAGAGGGTGCGACCAAGATGTCAGAAGAAAACAACACTCCCGCCGAGGCCGCCGCCCCCGCCGTGGCGCGCGAAAACCACCGCAAGGTCCGCATCGGCACCGTGGTCAGCGACAAGCAGGACAAGACCCTGGTGGTCGCCGTCAAGCGCAGCGCCCTCCATCCCCTGTACAAGAAGGTCGTCAAGTCGACCAGCAAGTGCTACGTGCACGACGAGAAGAACGAGGCCAAGACCGGCGACGAGGTCGAGATCATGGAGACCCGCCCCCTGTCCAAGCTCAAGCGCTGGCGCCTCGTCCAGATCGTGAAGCACGCCGCAACGGACTAAACCGAACCAGCCGAGGAGAACACCACTATGATTCAAATGCAGACCACACTCGAGGTGGCTGACAACACTGGGGCCAAGAAGCTCATGGCCATTCAGTGCCTTGGCAAAGGCGGCAAGGAGTACGCCGAGATCGGCGACATCATCCGCGCCAGCGTCAAGGAGGCCCAGCCCCGCGGCGTCGTCAAGAAGGGCGACGTGGTGCGCGCCGTGGTCGTCCGGACCGCCAAGAGCATCCGCCGCCCCGACGGCAGCTACCTGCGCTTCGACAAGAACGCCGCCGTCATTATCGACGACGCCAACAACCCGCGCGGCACGCGCATCTTCGGCGCCGTCGCCCGCGAGCTGCGCGACAAGAACTTCACCAAAATCATCTCGCTTGCCCCGGAGGTGCTCTAATGAAGTACTCCATCAAGAAGAATGACGTGGTTTTCGTGATTGCCGGGGATGACAAAGGCAAGAGCGGGAAGGTGCTGCGTGTCGACCGCAAGGCCGGCCGGGTCTACGTCGAGGGTCTCAACATGCTGAAGAAGACCATGCGGCGCAGCCAGGACCGCCCCCAGGGCGGCATCATCGATGTCGAGGGCCCCATCCACATCAGCAACGTGATGGGCGAGGAGCGCTACCGTGCGCGCCACAACGGCGCCGCGGCCGCCAAGGGCTAAGCCGAGGACGAAACCACCATGATAACGAACGCACTCTACAAGCACTATCAGGATGATGTGGTCCCGGCTCTCAAGCAGAAGCACGGCTACACCAACCCGATGCAGATTCCGAAACTGGTCAAGGTCGTGATCAACACCGGCGTCTCCAGCGACAAGGACCGCGAGACCCTCCAGTCCGCCGTCGAGACCCTCGGCCAGATCTCCGGCCAGAAGCCGGTCATCACCACGACCACGAAGAACATCTCGAACTTCAAGCTGCGCGCCGGCATGAGCGTCGGCGCCTGCGTGACGCTCCGCCGCGAGAAGATGTACAACTTCCTCTACCGCCTCATCAACATCGT
>CACZQQ010000239.1 GCA_902783355.1 uncultured bacterium | reverse complement strand
TGAGGTCTGCGGCGGAAAGCGTGACGACGGCCGCGAGAAGCAGGACCGCAAGGAGGACAAGCCGTGTCAGGAAGCAATGCGTGCTTTTCATGGAGGTCTCTTTTCTTTGGATTATCTTGCAGAACAAAAAGGATGTCCGAATCGTACTTCGCCTTATTATACCTTGTAACAGCTATATTTCAAGAACGCACCTGATGCATTATTTTGCAAAAGGCCATACATAATCTTGCAAGGAGGCTTCGAATCGCCGCGCACGGATGCGCGGCGAGCACCCCCCCGTCCGAAGCGGATACCTTCCCTGAAGTCGCAGGGGGCGAACTTCACGCTGACGTTGCGGACGCGAGGCGTGCTGGCCGAGTTGAAGGAATAGAGGATTAGGCGGGCCCTTCTATTGTGAACTTGCGCCTTGGAGCGTCTCCGCCGGTGTCTTCAGGCGGCGGATCTGCCATTCGCGCTGCCTGCCCACGCCGACGCACCACCTGCCGCCGTAGCAGTCGGTGGGCATGAAGCCGTCGTCGGGCAGCCTCAGGATGCGGCGCTGCTCGATCAGCGCCATCGCCTTCTGGCCGAAATAGTAGGGCCCGCCGAAGGCGCGGCAGTAGAGGTCATGCCACTGCAGACCCACGTAGCATGGCTCGGGGGGAATGGCATTGCCCATGTCCACGACGACCTTCTTGTAGGATTCGTCGCCGTAGGGGACCGGCTGGTCGCGGAGGCCGCCGCCGAAACCGAGCAGGAAGAGCGGCTGGAAGTCGCCCGCCGCGTTGATCTTGCCGAACCCGTCGTCGATGGCCAGCCAGAAGACACCGTCCCGCAGGAAGATGCGATGGCGGGAGGGGCTGTGGCAGGGCAGATAGCTGGAGAGGGGCGCCCACTCGCCGCTTTCCCAATAGTAGGCCCACAGACGCACGTTGTAGATGGCGCGGCCCTCCGGCGGCGCGCTCTCGTTCAGCAGGAGGACAAGGCGGCGGTTCTCCGCGTCGCAGAGCAGCGGCCCGAACTCGTAGGGCCGTTCAGTGCCCTGCAACGGCCATTTGACGGTGCGGTCCAGGGTCGAGGCGATGACCTTGGCTTCCCTTGTATGTACATTGTACTCAAGGATCGTGCCCGCCTCGCCGTTCAGCCCGCCGCCCGCGATGAAGAGGCGGTCGCCCCCGCCGGCCATGCTCGTGCGGATGCCCTTGAAGAAGGCCGCCAGCTCCACGGCCTCCGCCTCGCCGCCGTCCCTCGGAAAGAGGCAGAGCGTGGTCACGTCCAGCAGGGCGCACCACTCCTGCAGGAGGGCGCCATGCTGCCAGCTGTTGTTGATGGGGCGGTCAAGAATGCTGACGGGCGCGGCGGCCATCGTGCCCTCGTCGATCCTGTGGAGCGTCATCCGCCGCCTCTCCATGTCCACGGACACGGCGTAGAAGACCCCCGCCTCATAGCCGACGGCGTGGACGTTCCGCTGGCGGGGGAGGGGCGAATGGACGGCGGCAAAGGGGCTTGCGGCAGGCAGGGTCTTCTCCGTCGGGCTGAAGCCAAAGCGCGTCTCCAGCTTCCGGCGCATGCCGCGGAAGTAGTTCCGCATCTGGCGCTTGCCGTCCTCCCGATGGGCACCGAAACGCGCGGCGGAGGTGGCCTCCCATGCGGCGAGACGGCGATAGGCATCCTCCGCCGTCCTGCGGTCCCACTTCTCGCAGCCGTCCAGCAGGGCGCCCTCGAAGACGCGGTAGCAGTTGAAGCGGGTGACGGCCAGCTCCTCGATCTCCCAACGCTGCTCCAGGAAAGCGTCGCCGTTTCGCAGCAGCAGATTCCTGGTGGGCGCGACGACGCCTTCGCGGAAGAGGCGCAGGAGCTGGTCGTAGTAGAAGGCGTATTCCGTCTCGGGGACGGTGTCGGGTCGCGAAAGCCAGTTGCCGTCGGTGCGCAGTCCCATCAGTCCTTCCAGTCCCTGCAGGGCCAGCGGAATCAGGTTGGAGGAGAGCATCAGCTCGAAGGCGCGGCGGTGCTGAAGCCGCGAGCTTTCGTCCGCCTGCCTCGCATCGTAGCCGAAGAAATGGAGGTCAAGCCGCAGATCGAGGTAGCCCATCTGGCGGTGTTCAGGCGCGCGCAACCGCTTGATGGCGGGGTTCGAGACGATGGGGTACAGCGCCTTGAAGTCCATGGCGC
>CACZQQ010000238.1 GCA_902783355.1 uncultured bacterium | reverse complement strand
CTTCCAGCCTGCGGCTACGGCGACGGTGGCGGGCGTCTGGGAGGACGGCGCTCCCGCGGTGGTGGTCAACCATGTCGGCCGCGGCCATGTCATCGCCTGCGGCGGCAGCGTGGCGGTCGTCGCAGGCCAGAGCCTGTCGTGGCGGTCGCCTGTTCCCGAGCTGTATCGGCGTGCCGTCGCGCTGGCCGGATTGAAGCTGGGGGACGGCGACCTGTGGACGGCGGAGCGCCGCAGTTTTGCGGAACGCTTCCTCTTCTGGTTTTCGGTGCAGGCGGAACCGCTGTCGCGCCAGCTCCCGGAGGGGTTCTCCGTTCTTTACCATAGTGACGAAGTGGCGGTCGGCGGCAGGCGATTGACCTTCGCCCAGTATGGCACGGCAGTCCTGGCCGCGCCCATGCGGGAGGGTGGATGATGGAGATGGTCTGGCACGCCGTTCCCGGAGAAGCCGCCAATGACAGCGGCTATTTCCTTTACCGCAGGCTTTTTGTGTCAAAAGACGGCGAGGTTTTCCGTCTGCTGGTGTCGGCGGACAACCGCTATGTACTGTACTTGGATGGAGAGGAACTCGGCCGCGGTCCGGTCCGCTCGGATCTTTTGCACTACAGCTTCGACACATACCGGATTGCCCCTGGGGAAGGGAAACATCTCCTTGCATTGGAATGCGTTGTGTGGCGTGGCGGTTGGCGGCAGTCGCCATCCCCCTGGGGGGAATGCCATGCGGGCGGCGGCGTGCTTGTCGGCGGCGACCTGGCCATGCCGCAGGGATGGAAATGCCGTCGGGACGAGGGGCGGCGGCCGCTGGCCTGGCGGGAGAGCTGGGACGTCCATGCCATGATGCCGCTGCCGCCTATGGACTTGGTGGATTTCAACCTGCATGACAGCCGCTGGCGGATGGTGGACTACGACGACACCGGCTGGTCGTCGCCTGTTCCGCTGGGGCCGGCCTGCTTCCGTGAAGGGGGCATGCCGGATCTGGCGACGCCATGGCTGCTGGAGGAGCGTACCATTGCGTGCCAGAGATGCGAGCCGCCCCTGCCGGTTGCGTTTCCGCACAGGGTGCCGACCGGCCGCCGCCGAAGTGTCGTCGACCTGGGGCGCAACCAGACCAGCCTGCTGCGGCTGAAGGGCCGTGGAGGCGGGGGGACGATGCGGCTGATCTACCACGAGTCATGGGAGAAGAACTCCGACTATGCGGGAGCCTATGGCGACCTGCTGGTTCTGCCGCAGGTCGCCGAATGGGAGTATCGGAGCTTCCACTATCGCGCGGCCCGCTGGCTGGAGCTTGTCACAGACCTGGCTGAGGAGTGCACGCTGGAGGCGCTGGAGGCGCGCTTTGTCACATACGACTTCGGTCCCTGGCGGACCTACCGCAACGCCAGCGAGCCTATTCTGGAGGACATCTACAGGGTTGCCGTGCACACGGCGCGCTGCTGTGCGCATGACGCCTATGACGACTGCCCCTACTACGAGCAGATGCAATACGGCGGCGACGCCCGCATCCAGGCGCTGGTGTCATACGAGGGGACCGGGCACGGGGCGCTGGGCAGGCGCTGGCTGGAGCTGTTCGACCACTCCAGGCTCCCCTGCGGGCTGACGCAGGCGCGCTATCCCTCCGTCTTCCCGCAGGTGATTCCATGCTTCAGCTTGTGCTGGGTGATGGGCGTGGCGGACTATCTGCGGTATTTCCCCGACAAGGACTTCGCCCGCGCCCGTGAGGAAGGCCTGCATGCGACGCTGGATTTCTTCGAGCGGCACCGCCGCGTGGACGGCTTGATTGGTGCCTCCGGCTTCTGGAACTTCACGGATTGGGCGCCGGGTTGGCCGAATGGATGCAGCGACCGCAAGACAGGAGAGCCGGAGACCATTCTGAACCTCTTCCATGTCATGGGCTGCCGAAGCGCGGCGGAGGTGACAGGCGACAGGGCGTTTCTCGCACGCGCCGAAGAGACGCTGGCCGCCGTCCGGAGACTCTGCTGGGATGAGGGGAAACGCCTTCTGTGCGACGTCCCCGGACGCCCCTGGCACAGCGTCCACGCCCACGCGCTGGGCATTCTCACGGGCTGCGTGGATGAACCGCGTCAGGCTGCCGAGGCAATCCTGCGCAACCGCGACCTGACGCCATGTTCGCTGTATTTTGACTTCTATGTCCTCGAGGCCATGCGGGCGTGCCGCCATGTCGAGGGGTTTCGGAAGGTCCTTGGGCATTGGGAGTCCTTTGTCAGGCGTGGGGACACCACCTTCCCGGAGACGACCGCGGAGGACACGCGGAGCCACTGCCATGGATGGAGCGCGGCGCCGGTCTACCATCTGCTGCGCGGCTTTCCGGCGGAAGGCCTCCAGGACGAGAAGAAGAATCGGATGAGATAGAAATGGATTCTGGACAAGGGAGAAGATGCAATGCGTGAATGGATGTTCTTTGATGCGTTCGCCCTTCTGGGCGACACGATGATGGGGCCGGGGCCGGGCGTCGCGGAACTGCTGGCCGAAATGGACTACTACGGCGTGGACAAGGCGCTGGTCGGCAACGCCAACCTGGACAACCTCCCCTGCGACGAGAGCAACCGCCAGGTGGCGGAAATGGTGGGGCAGGGGCGCGGCCGGCTCTTCGGCGTGTGGGCCGTCCTGCCGCCGCAGTGCGAGGAGCTGCCGCCGCCGGAGGCGTTCTTCGAGCAGATGGCGCGTGCAGGCGGGCGCGCCCTGACCATCAGCCCCCAGGCGCACCGCTACATGATTTCACGGATCACGCTGGGGCCGTGGATGGAGGAGGCCGAGGCCAGGGGCGTCCCCGTGGTTCTGGACCGTCTGTCCGCGCAGGAGATCTATGATTTCATGGAGCTGTTTCCACGGGTCGTCAGCCTTTTCCAGTGGCCATACCAGAAATGGGGCAGCGACCGCTATGTCCGCCCGTTGCTGGAGGCGTATCCGTGCAGCCGGCTGCTGCTGACGGGGTACTGGGTTCCGGAGGGCGTCCGCGACCTGGCGGAGAAATACGGGGCCGAGCGGCTGCTCTATGCCAGCGGCTTCCCCGCCAAGAACCACGGCGCCGCCATGCTGCAGTTGCGCCACTGCGGCCTTCCCGACGAGGCCGTCCGCCTGATTGCCGGTGGGAACATGGAACGCATTCTGCAAGGAGGGAGATAATCATGACGCAGGCCATTTGGGAACGCCCGGGAACGCTTCAAAGGCAGCTTTGGGAGCAGGGGCGGCTTGACTTTCCGATCTACGATATGCACGGCCACATGGGCAGGCACTACGCCATCTTCTTCAAGCGCGGCGAGCCGCCGGAGATGGTGGCCCACCTGAAGCGCATAGGTGTCAGACGGCTGGTCTTCTCGCACCATCTGGCTCTGTGGGGGTCGATGCGCAACGCGGCCGTCAGGGACATCTGCGCGCAGTATCCGGACATCCTGCGGATGTATGTCGCCATCAATCCGCACTTCCCCGAACATGTCAGGGAGGATTTGGCGCACTTCGACAAATGGCGTCCCTATGCCGTGGGGCTCAAGCTGCTGCCGGACTACTATCAGGTGGCGCTGGACGATCCGAAATTCGAATACGCCCTCCGCTTTGCCGACGAGCGCCGCCTGCCCGTTCTGGTGCATACGTGGGGCACCTCCAGATGGGATGGCGGCGAACAGGTCTTCAAGATGGTCTGCCGCTATCCCAACGCCGTCTTCCTGCTGGCGCACTGCATCTTCGGCGAGTGGGAGATGGCCATCCGCTGCGTCAGGGAAAGCCCGGGCCGCGTCTTTTTGGAGCTGACCGCCGTCCCCGGCGAGCGCGGCATTGTCGAAATGCTGGTCAAGGGAGCCGGCAGCGACAACTTGCTCTTCGGCACGGACATGCCGTGGTTCGACGAGTACCAGGCGGTCGGCGGCGTGGTCTCCGCGAAGATCAGCGAGGACGACATGCGCAACATCCTCTACCGCAATGCAGAACAGCTCCTGGGGACAGAGTGGTGAGGCGCGGGCGGCGCTTCCCCTGCCTTTCAGCTGCCTTCCGTGGCCGTCCCGTCGGCGCGAGGAGGAAGCCGGGGACGCCCCGTAAAGTTTCTGTAAATACGTAATATGTTTTGTTGCAATAAATAACAACTTTTCATGAGGGATGGCAATGAAAATCGGTGTGCAGTTGTACAACTTCCGCGAGGCACTCGCAGTCGATTTCACGGGGACGTTGCGTAGAATCGCTGAATTGGGCTTTGACGGCGTGGAGTTCGCCGGCTCCTTCGGCGGGCTTGCGCCATCGGAAATCGCCTCATGCATGGAGGATTTGGGGCTGGAATGCGCCGGCATGATGAGCGGCATCGAGACCTTCGCCGACCCCGCCAGCGACTTCTACGACTACGCCCGCGCCCTGCGCACCCCTGCGGTGACAGCCAGCCTCATGGTGGATTTTGTCAAGGACTATCCAATTGTCTTGCAGCAGATAAGGGCGGCGGGGAAGGGGGCCGCGCTCAACCATTTCCTCTTCACATATCACAACCATTGGGCGGAACTGGCACGGGGGGCGGACGGGACGCCTGTCCTTGACAGGCTCCTTGCGGAAACCGATCCGGCGCAGGTCGGAGCCGAGCCGGACGTCTGCTGGCTGACGCGCGGAATGGTCGACCCCGCGGCGTTCCTCCGCCGTCACGCGGGCCGCTTCTGCCAGATCCATCTCAAGGACATCCAGGTGCCTGACGAACTGGAGACGACCACTGAGCTGGGGAAGGGAGTCGTCGCGCTGCGCCCCTGCCTGGAGGCCGCCGCAGAATGCGGCTGCGAATGGTATATCTACGAACAGGACTTCTGCAGGGATTCCATGGAGAGCGCGCGGGAAAGCCTCGCCTGGCTCAAGGAACACCTCTGAGGCACACGGTCCTTTCGGCGGCGGGAGGCGCTTCGCGCCGCTCCAGAGCTGGACGGCCTTCGCCTGGTGGGTTGGGGGCGATGGTGAGTGTGGCCTCCGTGTATTCGTCCGCGGCGTCTTCGACAAGGACGCATTCGGCGAATGGTACAGTACCAATAATAGTACGGCGGCTTGCCCGTGCATGGAGCGGTCGGCATTTCCGTCAGGGCCTGCGGAAGGTCGCCGCGCGTTGGAGCGCCTCAACGCGCGAATAGCAAGGACGTGCGACAGGCAGAGTGACAGGCGACAGGCGAGGTTCTCCTGCAGGATGGCGCGCTTTGCGTCTCGGCGGCGTCCATGGCGATAGGCCGGCTGCCGCTTGATGTCTTTCAAAAACCGGTTTAATTTATCAAGAAATCTGTTATATATTTTTGCCACCGCGGGCTACTTCGGCCGGCAATTCTCCGCATTGAATCCGCTGGACGGCGCAAGAGCGGTTAGAAAAATAGCGGCTAATGTTAAATTTTTTATCAGAACATT
>CACZQQ010000237.1 GCA_902783355.1 uncultured bacterium | reverse complement strand
TGATGGACAAGGCCGACAAGAAGAAGGTCTCGCGCGTGGTGGGCGCCCTGGTCGGCATGCTCTTCCTGGGCTTCGCCTTGAGCATGGCGCTGTGGTGCTTCTACAGCAACCTGATGGTCGATCCCACCGTCGTCACCGATCTCGCCTTGAGGGATGTCGAAAATCCCAAGTTCGGTCCCTTGGCCCGCAGCTTCAACTTCAGCCTGCCCATCTCCTTCCTCGGCACCTTCGTGGCGCTCCTCTTCTGCCCCGTCCAGCCCAAGGAGAAGTACCAGGGCCTGACCGTCTGGACCATCAACCAGCCCGTCCTGGCCAAGAGGTAGGAGGCGTCCTCCGAATCCGCGCCCCTTCCGCACGCATGCGCCCTGCGGAAGGGGCGTCGTCGCGCCCGCGTCAAGAGGGCCTTCCCGTTTGCAAAACCTATGGATGGGATTATATTATGCGACCTTTCGGATTTCATCTCCCCTCCCTAGGAGGGGAAAGGCCATTTTGAGACAGTCATAACATCAACAACCTGAAGAGGATACAACTATGAAACGGACTTACCAGCCCCATTGTGTTCCCCGCAAGCGCACCCATGGTTTCCGCAAGCGCATGTCGACGGCCGACGGCCGCAAGATCCTGGCCCACCGCCGCAAGATCGGCCGCAAGCGCCTGACCGTGTAGTTGGCCCGCGGGCGACCATGCAGGCCTGATGGAGAGGGATTCCGCCTTCGGCGCCTCCGCGCGGCTTCGCAGCCGTCTCCAGCTGGAGGCGGTTCGCCAGGGCGGCGCCAGTTCCGCTGGTCGCCTGTGTGTTGTCGTTGCCTTGAAGACGCCGCCTGACGCTTCCCGTCGGGTGGCTTTTTTGATTTCACGGCGCTTCTCCCTTCTGGCGGTGGAGCGCAATCGCGCGCGGCGTCTCCTCCGCGAAAGCTGGCGCCGCCTTTGGCCGCGCCTGCCCTCGGCGTGCTGGCTCTCCCTGATTCCCCGCCGCGGCATCAAGCGCGCCCTGCAGCCGCAGGTGCAGCAGGAGATCGAGGGGCATCTGAAGCGCCTGGGGGTTCCGCTGGCGGCGCCTGCGGAGGGCACGGAGGCATGAGCCGCGCCGGCCGTCTGATGGCGGGCGCGGTGGAGTGCTACCGTCGCTTCCTGAGCCCGCTCAAGCCCCGCTGCTGCCGCTTCACGCCGACGTGCTCCCAATATGCCCGCGAGGCCTTTCTGGAATACGGCTTCTGGCACGGCGCCTGGCTGACCGTGCGCCGGATCCTCAAATGCCATCCCTTCTACCGTGGCAGCCTCTATGACCCGCTGCCGCCCCGGCGGCCTGCCGGAAAAACCCGCTCCTAACGCAGAGACATTTCCAAATGGAAGAGAAAAAGAAAGGCGGCCTTGACGTCGTATCGGTTATCGGTGCCGTTGCCTGCGGCATCCTTTTGGTATTGATGCTCATCCGCAGCACGCGCCAGCAGCAGGCCTACCAGCGCCAGGTGGCGGCGGCGCGGGCCGCCCAGGCCGCCCAGAATCCGCCCGTGGCCAGCCAGGAGACACAGGCGGCGGCGACGCCGTCGGGCGAGACGGCCGCGCCTGCGGCGGAAGGGCAGGGTGCCCTGACGGTGGCGCCGCCGGCGGAGCCGGTCGAGCTGGCCGTGCCGGAGGAGTTTGTGGCGTATGTGGATCCGACGGGGCTGGGCGTCAAGGCGGTCCGCCTGGAGCAGTATGCCATCCAGACGAAGAACGAGTCCCGGAAGGGAGAGCGCCAGATTCTGGGCTCCCACGGGAATCCCTTCCTTTCATTGGAGGCGGCCGGCAGCCCGCAGCTCTATGAATACGGGGAGGCGAAGTCCGACGACAGCAGCGTCATCGCCATCCGCACGGACGCGAACCGCCAGTTCAGCTTCCGCGAGGAATGGCGTCTCCTGCCACGCGCCGATGGCCAGGACCGCTCATACGAGATCGGCTACACCTTGATCGTCACCAACCTGGGTTCCGCCAACGCCGCGCTGCCGCGCCTGGCGGTGGACTGCGGCGCGCTGCCGCCCTTCCTCTCCGACGAGCAGAACACCTCCTTCTCGCGTGGCGTCTCGGGCGCGGTCGCCTATGGCGCCGTCGAGAAGAACAAGGCGGTGATGCTCTCCATGAAGGACGTCACCAAGAAGCTGACGCTGGAGAAGCAGCAGCAGTACGGGGTGACTCCCGTCAACTGGCTGACGGTCGGCTCCAAGTACTTCCTTTTCGCGCTGCGGAACCTGAAGCAGGACGGGCAGCCGGCGGTCTTCGCGGGTTTCGATCCGTCGCAGCTGCAGGGGACGGCGGCGGGCTGCTTCCATGCGAAGGCCTATCTGCCGGGCAACATCACGCTGGCGCCTGGCCAGAGCGTCACCTGGACCATCGACGGCTACGCCGGCCCCAAGGACTACCGCCGCCTCCAGAGCATGGGCCAGAACATTGAATCCATCATGGGCATGGACCTCTTCTTCTTCGGCCACTACGCCTGGATGGGGTGGATCTGCCGCTTCCTGCTGGAATGCCTCATCGGCATCGCGAATTTCGTGGGCGCCGCGTGGGGCTACGGGCTGGGCATCATCGTCATCACGCTGGCGGTCAAGCTGCTCTTCCTGCCGCTCTCGTGGAAGTCGACGCGCGACATGCGCAAGATGAGCGCCCTCATGCCGGAAATCAAGGCCCTGCGCGAGAAGTACAAGGGGGATACGCAGCGCCTCTACTACGAGCAGCAGAAGCTCTACAAGGAGCGCGGCGTCAGCCAGATGGGCGGCTGCCTGCCCATGCTGGTCCAGATTCCCGTCTTCTTCGCCATGTTCAACACCTTCCGCGCCGCCATCGAGATCCGCAACGCGCCCTTCCTGTGGGCCGCCGACCTCTCCATGCCCGACGCCATCTTCGGCCTGCCCATCCATCCGCTGGCGCTGACGACCGGCCTGACCATGTTCCTGCAGCAGAAGCTGACGCCGGCGGCCGATCCGAACCAGGCCCGCATGATGAACATGATGTCCCTGGTCTTCGTCTTCTTCTTCTACCAGATGCCGGCGGCCCTGACCCTCTACATGACTGTGAACTCCCTCTTCACCATCGGCCAGATGCTGCTCTTCAGGCGATGGGAGAAGGGGAATGCCGCCGCGAAGCCCGCCGCCGCATAGCAAGAACCACTGGAGAGATACTGCCATGGCTGAAGTGAATCTGAGCGAACTGGCCTGCAAGACGCTGCAGGAGATGATGGACCGCCTGGGGATGCAGGCGGCCTGCGAGGTGGTGCCGGAGGACAAGGGTGCTTTCAAGCTGGACGTGAAGACCGAGGAGGCCGGACGCGTCATCGGCCACAAGGGCCAGTCCCTGGAGTCCCTGGAGCTTCTGCTGAACCGCATCCTGCGGCGGACCGACGAGAAGGCCCCATGGGTGGCCGTCGAGGTGGACGGCTATGCCACGGGCAATGCGGAGCGCAACGGCGAGGAGCGCCGCCACGGCCGCCTGGATGAGGAGACCATGGAGCGCTTCGCCTGCATCGCGCGCGACGCCGCCAAGGAAGTGAAGTATTGGAAGGAGGAGCGTCGGCTGGGGCCCTACATGCCGGCGGAGCGGCGCATCATCCACAACACCCTGGCGGAAGACGAGGCCGTCGTCACGGAATCCATTCCCGCCCCCGAAAAGGGCGAGCGGATGAAATATGTGGTCGTGAAGCTGAAGTAGGGCGGTTTTCTGAAGGAAGCTACAAACGACGGGGGCTGCGCCCCCGAACCCCTGCGGCGCCCCCGAACCCCTGCTGCGGCACGCACCCCTGCGCGGCAAAGTCCAGTTGCCCCCTGTGCCCTTACAAACGACGGGGCTGCGCCCCCGAACCCCTGCTGCGCCTCTGGTCATGCCCAACGCCATTCGGTGTGTAGGGTAATCTTATATATATATTGTACGCGCGCGCGCGCGAGGCTGACGAGTTCGCGGGCGTGGGCGGCGGCGGCCGGCTTTCCTGTGGGGTTCATGATCCAGTTGGCGTGAAGCGGGCTCACCTGCAGGTTGCCGACGGAAAGCCCCTTGCAGCCGCATTCGTCCAGCAGTTTTCCCGCAGGCGGGAGGCCGTTGCCAGGGTTCTGGAAGACGCTGCCGGCGGAGGCGCCCTGCGGGTTGGCCTGTCGCCGCCGCAGGAGCTCCGCCTCGATGGCGGCGCGTTCGGCGGCCGGCTCCACGGACATGAGCCGCAGGTCGCATGAGAGGAGGACGACGGTGGGCGGGACTGGAGAGCGCCTGTAGGCGAAGCCGCCGTCGGCCGCCGTCCAATGCCACGGCTGCCGTTGCGCGAGGTCCCATCCGTCAAGGGCCTCTATGGCGGAGCCGATTTCCACGCCGAGGGCGCCTGCGTTCATGGCGACGGCGCCGCCGACCGTGCCAGGGATGCCCGCCAGCGCGGCGAGGCCGCCCCAGCCCATGTCGGCACACTGCCGCAGGGCGGCCGTCAGGGGGAGGGCGGCCGGCAGGCGGAGGAGGCCGTCGTCTGTCAATTCAGGCCGTGCGCCATCAGGCGCGACGAGGCGCAGGGCTGTGCCGCCGTCGTCGTCGCTGCCGATGAGGTTGGTGCCGTTGCCGAGTACGAGAGGGCAGGGCATGCCGTCGGGCAGGGCGGCCAGTTCCTCTTGCGTGGAGAGCGTGAGGAGGCGGACGCGGCCGAGGCCGACGCGGAGGGAGGTCAGGCGGTGCCAGAATGTGTCTTGTGCGGCGATGGTCATGGCGGCTTACGCTTCACGGATGCTTCCGCGTTCCACATGGAAGAGCTTGTCGGGGGGCGCCATGCCCCCCGGCAGGGCGGTTCCCGCGAAGATGACCTGGCCGGAGGCGGCCAGGCGGTGCAGGAAGATCTCCCGCCGGCAGGCGTCGAGCTCCCCGATGACGTCGTCCACGATCATGGTGACCTCGTCGCCGCGCCGTTCCCGCAGGAGGCCCAGGAGGGCCAGCTTGAGGGCGATGGCGTAGACGCGGCATTCGCCTTCGGAGCCGAAATGGACGGAGACGCGCTGGTCGATGAGGCAGGCCAGGTCGCTGCGCTGGGGGCCGTAGCGGGTGGCGCCGTTGCGGCAGTCGTTGTCGTAGTTGCGCTCCAGCGTCTCGCGGTAGGCCTGCCGGAGCGCCTCCGCCTCCTGCGTGACGGGGCCGGCGAGGAAGCCGCAGCCGGAGAGGTAGTTGACGTTGAGGCGGCGTCCGTCGGGGAAGAAATCCTGCGAGAGGCCTTCCAGGGCGCGGTTGAGGGCGTCGGCGCATTGGCTGCGGTGCAGTTCCAGCGTGACGCCGCTTTCCACGAGGATGTGGTCGTAGGCGGTGACGGTGGCGCGCGGATATCTGCCGGGCTGCTTGAGCATGGCGTTGCGGGCGTGCAGGGCGTTCGTGAAGCGCTGGAGGGCGTTCAGGTATTCGGGCGACGTGGTGCACAGGGCGATGTTGAGGAAGCGCCGCCGGAGGGCGGGCGCGCCCTTGATGACTTCGATGTCCTCGGGGATGAAGGCGGTGCACAGGAGGCGCGAGATGAACTCGGATGTGCGCTTGACGGGCGTGCCGTTGAGCTGGAGCTGGCGGGAGACCGTGTGGTCGTGGAGGCCGCTGTTGACGACGCCGAGGCGGGTGGGGACGCCCTGCGCGTCCAGCACTTCGCCGAAGAGGGTGAAGGCGCTGGCGCCGAACTGCATGAGGTTGTCGTTCCTGTTGGTGCGGAAGGAGCGCAGGAGCGACAGGTAGTAGATGGCCTCCAGGACATTGGTCTTGCCCATGCCGTTCTGTCCGATCAGGCAGTTCACGCCGGGGGCGAATCGT
>CACZQQ010000236.1 GCA_902783355.1 uncultured bacterium | reverse complement strand
CGAGTTCGTCATCCATGCCGATTCGGTGAAGGGGAACACCGAGATCATTTCGCTTTTGCTGCGGCGCCACCGCCTGGTCTCCGAATGCAGGCTCGACTGGCTGGATGTGACGCCCGAGCGTTGCGACGACATGCCTGTCGTCCGCCTGGCGCCGGAGGGCAAGGGGCTTCGCGTCGAGATAGGCGTCTGCCCCTTCGGCAACGACCGCGAATGCTTCAGCCCGGGCGCCGGCCCGCTGGAACTGCTCTACAGGGAGGGGGAGCGCACCGTCCGCCGCGCGCGTGACTTCGCCGCCGAACTCTCCCGCGCCCAGGCCCTGGTCGTCAGCTGCCCGAAACTGGCCAGCATGGAGGACAGCGACGGGCAGTGGCGCTGGCACCTGGAGGGGGAGGCGTGCTACGAACTGACCCTTCAGCTGCAGCACATGGGCGGCATCTGCCGCGTCCTGTGGCCCGTGGACAGGAAGGTCGTCTGCAACCACACGCTGACACTGGGCAATGTCTCCATCCACACGGAGAGCTACCAGAACTGGTTTTCGGTGGACGGCGAGGTCCACCTTGAGGGAAGCGACGCCACCGCCAGCCTTGCGGAACTCCTGCAGGCCGCCGTCAATGAACGGAAGAATTTCATGCAGCTGAGCGACGGGCAGATGGTGGCCCTCTCCGAAGAGCTCCGCCGCCATCTGGAGGCCCTGGCCCGCATGGGCGAGATCAAGGCCAGGGAGGGCGCCGCCGCCGGCAGCCTCAAGGTCTGCCGCTTCCTCATGCCCTTCATCTCCGAAATCCTGCATGGCTTCTCCGGCGAGGCGATTTCCGCCAAGTGCCAGGGCTGGCTGGAGGCCTACAACGGCGCCATGAAGCTGACCCCCAGGATCCCCGCCGACCTGAACGCCAAGCTGCGCCAATACCAGCAGGAGGGCTTCGTCTGGCTGTCGCGCCTGGACGCCGCCCACGCGGGCGCCTGCCTGGCGGACGACATGGGGCTTGGCAAGACGCTCCAGGCCATCACCCTCATGCTGGCCAAGGCCGCGGAGGGGCCCTCGCTCGTGGTCGCGCCGACGTCGGTCTGCTCCAACTGGCTCAACGAGATCAACCGCTTTGCGCCGTCGCTGACCTGCGAGGTCTTCGGCGGCGGCAAGCGGAGCGAATCCTTCAAGCGCCTGGGTCCCGGACACGTGCTGGTCGTCAGCTACGGGCTGCTTCAGAGCGAACAGCGCGAATTCCGCAAGATCAAATGGCGCATCGCGGTCCTGGACGAGGCGCAGGCCATCAAGAACAGCCACGCCAAGCGCTCCCAGGCCGCCCGCGGCATCGACGCCGACTTCCGCATCGTCACCACCGGCACGCCCGTGGAGAACAATCTCGCCGAACTGTGGTCCATCTTCGACTTCATCATCCCCGGCCTCCTCGGCAGCTACGAGAATTTCCGTCGGCGCTTCGAGGTGCTCATCGACAACGACAACAACCAGGAGGCCTCGCGCCATCTCAAGAGCATCGTGAGCCCTTTCCTGCTGCGCCGCTGCAAGGACCAGGTGCTCAACGAGCTGCCGCCCAAGTCCGACATCGACTACCCCATCGAGATGTCCGCCCAGGAGGCGGAGTTCTACGACAAGCTGCGCCGCCGCATCCTGGCCGATCTGGAGAGCCATCAGGAGAACGACGGGCAGAAGCACATCCGCGTCCTCACTGGCATCACCAAGCTGCGCCTGGCGGTGGACCATCCCTCCTTGGTGGAGGGGGGCGACGGCATCCCCGGCGCCAAGCTGGAGGCCTTCCTGGAGCTGCTCAAGGGCGTCTTGGAGAATGGCCACAAGGTTCTTGTCTTCAGTCAGTTCGTCCGCTTCCTCGGCGTCGTTCGCGAAGCCCTCAACGCCAACCACATCGACTACCTCTATCTGGATGGCGCCATGTCCGCCCGCGAACGCAAGACCGCCGTGGACGGCTTCCAGAGCGGCGCGGTCCCCGTCTTCCTCATCAGCCTCAAGGCGGGCGGCCTCGGCCTCAACCTGACGCAGGCCGACTACGTCATCCATCTGGACTCCTGGTGGAACCCCGCCGTCGAGAACCAGGCTTCCGACCGCGCCTACCGCCTTGGCCAGGACAAGCCCGTCACCATCTACCATCTTCAGACGCGCAATACCATTGAGGACCGCATCAAGATGCTCCACCAGCGGAAGCGCGATCTGGCCGACAAGCTCCTCTCCGACAGCGACACCATCGAGACCGTGCCTCTGGAGGAACTTCTCAAGCTGTTGCGCGACTAGAGGATATGATCTATGAAGCTGATTGCCCTGGACTTTGACGGCGTCATCTGCGATTCCGCCCCCGAGAACGCCGCCACCGCGTGGCACTGCTGCCAGCGCCTCTGGCCGGACGAATTTCCTGCCGGCGAGGTGCCGCCTGCGCAGGTGGCGCGCTTCTGCGCCGTGCGGCCCTATATGGAGACGGGCTACGAGGCCATCCTCATGACGCGGCTCATGCGGCAGGGCACCGCCGAGGCGGTTTACGGCGTGGACTTCCCCGCCCATGTGAAGGAGCATGTCGCCGCCTCCGGCCTCACGTCGGAGGAGCTCAAGCGTTGCTTTGGTGGCGAGCGCGACCGCTGGACGCGCGACGACCTCTCTTCGTGGCTTTCGTTCAACCGCCTCTATCCAGGCGCGGCGGAGGCCTTGGCGACCCTGTGCAAGGACAGGAATGTCCGCGTCATCATCCTGACCACCAAGGAGGACAGGTTCGTCAAGCGCATCCTGGACAATTTCGGCGTCCCCTTCGCGCAGGAGGACATCTACGGGCTGGAGCGCATCCGCAAGAAGGACGTCGAACTGGCGGGCTTTGTCGCCAGCGGCGCATGGGAGCGCATCGCCTTCGTGGAGGACCGCCTGCTCACGCTGCAGCGCTGCGCCGCCATTTCCGCGCTCGACGGTATCGAGCTGTGCTTTGCCTCATGGGGCTACACCACGGCCGAACAGCGCGCTGCGGCGCAGGCCGATTCGCGCATCAGGGTGTTGCCCGATATGGACGCCCTGGCGGGATTGGGTGGCTGAAGCCTTGGGGCGGGGCTGCCGCAGAACCTCCTGCATTTCGCCAACCAAAGGCTTTGCGGCAGTCCCCTGTACCTATATATATTTAGGAATGGCTCAGGTGCGGTTCGGAGCCTTCAGGCTTCTGTCGGCGAAATCAAGCATCCACTGCCAGTCGCAGGGGGCGATGCCGTGCTCTTCGCTGCGGCGGACGTAGCCGATGTTCTCGCCGATGCAGGAGGTGTCGTAGTTGTCGGGATAGGCTTCGCCGGGCATGCCGCCTCTGCCAAGGAACTCCCAGACGGGCGCGGCGGCGCGGCAGGCCAGATATTCACCCTCCGTGTCCATCCATTTGGAGGTGTCGAAGCCTTCCACGAGCACGCGGCGGGGCGCGATGGCGGCCAGCAGCAGGTGCTGGTCGAAGGTCAAGGTCGCCGCAGGATTCCGCGCATATTTGTCGTAGGCGCGGCAATACCAGTGCGTGAACATGCGCACTTCCGTGCCGACGCATTCGCCGTAGTCGCGCTTGGCCAGGCAGACGCCGCCGCCGCCGCACTGGTTGGGGACGCAGACGGCGAAGCGCTCGTCCCGCGCGGCCGCCAGCAACGCCGACTTGCCCAGCCGCGAACAGCCCGTGACGACCGCGCGCTTCGCGTCCAGTTCGGGAATGCGCTCCGCCAGATCCAGGCCGCGCGCGAGCGTCCACGCCCAGGCGCCCAGCGCCGTCGGGTTGTCCGTCCGCGCGTCGTCGCGCGGCCCCCACAAATCGAAGGCGCCCGTGTAGGAGAAGGTCTTCTGTGACCACTTCGTCTCAGGCTCGTTCCAGTTGGGGTCGGGGGAGATTTCGCCGTAGCAGGCGCTCATGACGGCATAGCCGCGCGCCAGCAGGATGCCGACGGGGAAGGCGGTGTCCGCGTTGGGGTCGCACAGATGGCCGCGGATGGCGGCGTCCGCATGGTGGTCCTTGATGAGTTCGTCGTTGCGCAGCCACGCCTCCGTGATGGGGATGTCCGTGTCGGGGACAAGTTCATGGTTGCCGTGGTAGTTGAGGAAGAGGATGACGGGG
>CACZQQ010000235.1 GCA_902783355.1 uncultured bacterium | reverse complement strand
CATCGACCAGCCCGTGCGCACCATCGAGAGCATCGTCGGCGGCACGCGCAACGTGCTGGCCTCCTGCGCCTGCTACCGCCGCCCCTTCCTGCTGACAAGCACCTCCGAAGTCTACGGCAAGAGCGTGCAGGTTCCCTTCCGCGAAGAGGATGACACGGTGATGGGGCCGACGTGCAAGCGCCGCTGGAGCTACGCCTGCGCGAAGGCGCTCGACGAGTTCCTGTCGCTGGCCTACTGGGTGGAATCGCGCCTGCCCGTGACCATCGTGCGCCTCTTCAACACGGTCGGCCCACGGCAGACCGGACAGTACGGCATGGTCCTCCCCAGCTTCGTCATGCAGGCCCTCCAGGGCAAGCCGCTGACGGTCTTCGGGGACGGCACGCAGTCGCGCTGCTTCACGCATGTGGCGGACGTCGTGGAGGCGCTGATTGCCCTGAGGGACTGCCGCGCGGCACGCGGCGAGGTCGTCAACATCGGCAGCGACCGCGAGGTCAGCATCATGGCGCTGGCGGAACTGGTCAAGCGCATGACAGGCAGCGCCTCGCCCATCCAGGTCATCCCCTACGAACAGGCCTACGGCGAAGGCTTCGACGACATGCGCCGCCGCGTCCCCTGCCTGGAGAAGGCGGGGCGCCTCATCGGCTACAAGCCCACCCGCTCGCTTGAGCAGATTGTGGCGGACGTCATCGCGGAGAAGCGTCAGACTCTTTCGCTATAACTCTTTTGAAATGAAGAAGTTATATCTTGTCCAGATTGCGCCGGGCATCTCCTTCGAGGCGGCCGGCGACGAGGAGCTGGGCCTTCACGCCGGCCTCAAGGTGCTCGTCAAATGCGAGTTCTACCAGGACCTCGCGCTTGTGAAGTGCCTGTCCATGACGCCCTACGGCACGCCGGAGGAGATCCAGCGCGTGGAGGAGCGCCAGTCGCGCGGCCGCCACGTCGAAGGGCATGTCGTCCCGGAGATCCTCCGCGTGGCGAGCGAGGAGGATCTCCGTCGTGAAGGCTACAATACGAAGACGGCGGAGGGAATGCACCGCAAGTCCATCGAGCGCGTCCATGCCCACAAATTGGAGATGCGTCTCATCCAATCTCATCTGACCTTCGATGGACGCCTGCTGATCGGCCAGTTCACGGCCGAAGGGCGCGTCGATTTCAGGGAACTCCTCCGCGACCTCTCGTCGCTCTTCCGCACGCGCATCGAACTGCGGCAGGTCGGCGTCCGCGACGAGGCGGCCATCATCGGCGGCGTCGGCGCCTGCGGCCGCCCCTACTGCTGCGCCTCTTTCCTCCACGATATCGCTAGCGTCAACGTGCGCATGGCCAAGCAGCAGGGCCTTTCGCTGACACCGCAGAACATCTCCGGCGCCTGCGGCCGCCTCAAGTGCTGCCTCCACTTCGAACACGAGGCCAACGCCACCCATTCCCATGACGTGGAAGACTCCGCAGGGGAGGGCGGCGGCGAAGGCAGGAGCGCCGCGCCCGCCAAGCGGGAGCGGCCGCCCCGTGTCAAGCCTCCCTTCGCGCCGCGCAAACAGCATGACAAGGCGCCCGCCGCCGAGACGACCAGGCCAATTGTCGCCCCGCTCAGGAATGCCGGCATTGTTCCTCTGAAGCCACGCAAGCCGGAGTGAACGGCAGCCAGGGCGGAAAAGCCACTTGAACCTGCCGTCCTGAGGGAACAGCCCGTCGGGCTGTCCACATTCCTGCCGTCCCGCGTGGCCAGCCCGTCGGGGTGTCCACATTTGCCCAGGAGCCGAGAACAGACAATCCATGAAGCCAGCCTCCCATCCCATCCTGCGTTGGGCCTACTGCCTCTTCGTGGCGCTCATGCCTTTCTATTGGTGCGCTCCGGCGGTTCCCATGGAGACGCCCAACTGCCCCATGTCCTTCCTGGAGGGGCTCCTGAGCACGACGCTGCCCCTGCCGCTCTTCGGCCTCTGCGTCGGCCTCCTGCTTCTGGCCACGGCCGCCTGCTGCCGCCCCGTCAACTGCAATTCCCTTGACGCCACGGCATTGGTCCCGCTTCTGGCGGCGCTGCCGATGGCGGCGGGGCTTGCGGGGCTTGTCCACACGACGGAGTGGTCCTACGCGGGCAACTGGTTCCTCCACTGGGCCTGCATCGCCTCACTTGCGACAGGCGTCTGGCTGGCCAGCCGCCATGACGCAAAGCTTCTGCCGTGGCTCTTCAACACCGTGGCGGCGACGGCGGCGCTGGCCGCCTTCCATGGCTGGACGCAGCATTTCGGCGGCCTCCAGAGCAACTATGAAATGCAGGTGCGCAATGCGGCGGAGAACGGAATCCCCCTCTCCGAGCAGATGCTCCTGAAACTGCAGCAGACACGCTCCTACGGCTCCTTCTGCGACCCCAATGTCTATGCGGCCCATCTCCTTCTGACGGGGCCCTTCCTGCTCGTCGCGCTCCACCGAATCGCGATGCGCTGCGAGGCCAGGCAGCGCAAGGCCGCCATGGCGCTCCTTGTCGGCGGCGGCGCGCTCCTCCTGCTGGGGGCGCTCTATTTCAGCGGCAGCCGCGGCGCCTTCATCGGGGCGGCGGCGGGAGCCGCCCTCTTCGGATGGCAGCGCTGGATGCGCCGCCTCTCCTGGAAGGCGCTGGCGGCCATCGGCGCCGCCGGAATCCTGCTTGTGGCGGCGGCCGTCGCCGTCCTGAGCCTGCGCACCAACCGCCGCCTGGAGACCGCCAGCGTCCGCGCCGAATACTACGCCTGCGCCTGGCGCCTCTATCTGGAGAAGCCTCTCTTCGGCCTCGGCCTCGGCGAATTCTTCAACGGACACGCGCGCCTCAAGCCGTGGCACGCCGACGATTCCCGCGACCCACACTCCTTCTTCT
>CACZQQ010000234.1 GCA_902783355.1 uncultured bacterium | reverse complement strand
TCCAAATAAATATCTACACCATAGCATTTTAAGTATTTCTCGCGCACCTCCGGGTTGAAGCCGAACTCATCCAGCGGCTGGTAGCCCTGTGCATAGGTGGTCAGCATGTAGCCGTCGAAGGGATAGGCGGCCAGTTCGCGGAATTTGTCCAGCTTGTGGGCCATGGCCTGTGGAACGTTGAACTCAACCATGCCATAATAGTAGCGCTCCTGGGCGTAGGTCTCGGCGCTGTCGCCCAGACGGAAGCCGACTTGGTTGTCCCGATGGTCCCACGCCGGCTTTGGGAAGGTGGCAATGGGGCAAAAGCTCAACGCCATGTCATGCTTGTAGGCGTCCAGGTCATCGTCCTTCACCCTGTCGCAGATGAAGCCCCACGTGGCGTCCAGCAGGCGGCCCTGCGTGTCGAAGACCTGGTTCTGGACAGGCGACTGGAGCACAAGCGTGTAGCCGTTGCCGAAGCGACTTCGTGCAACGAGCTTGACATATTTTGCATGGATTTCAAGGCCCGTGATGTCAAGGAAATTGTCCCCCTCCGGCGTCTTTCCCGCAATGACCTGGAATGGCTTTTCATACCGCGTGTAGGGGCCGTTTTCGTCGCCGAAATAGATGTCTATGTCGGCGGCGGAAAGGGCGGGCGTCAACAGCTTCTTTTCCCGCCAGACGGGCAGGTTCTCGAACCGGATGCGGGCGATGGGGAAGCGGAAGATCTCCTCCGCGTCGCTGACGACCCCCTGGGGCTTTCGGGGAACTTTGCGCGGATCGCGCTGCAGGAAGCCCTCGGGATGAGCGCGGAACCAGGGATCCAGGAAGGGCATGCCGTCGCATTTTTCGTTCAAACGGCAGAACTTGGCTTCAGCCTTGCAGTTGCCCCAGCCGTAAGCGAATCCGGGATGCTCCCAGCTGATGGCCTCCCAGCACCAGACCTCCATGCCGTATTTATGCCCAAGTTCAATGGTCTTGAGCAAGATATTATAGCGCGCCATCGTTCCCATGAGACGCCGTGCGCCGTCAAATTCATCATAGTGGTAGATGTTGTCCGCGCCATACTGCAGCGTCGCCTTCGTCGGGAAGAGGCGCAAGCCATTGCAATCCGTCCGCAGGTAGAGTTTGCGGAAACCTGCGTCGCGCAGTTCGCGGATGCGCTGCTCGTACCGCTCCTCCGGATAGTATTCCGCAGGTATCCCCTTGTTGTCGTAGAAGACGAAATCAAGGAAATCCACCGTGGTGGCGATGAGCGGAACCGACGGCCGTGCCGCCAGAAGGAGCGTGGACGCCAGCAAGGCGGATAGGACGCAAATGTGTTTCAGCATTTTCTGAATTCGTTGCAATAAATTGCGCCGCAAGGGCGCGTGGTCGCGGCCGGACGCCCTCCATGCCCGCCGTCAATGCGGACATGGCGGAGGGCGTTGCCGACCGGGCAGGGGCGTCAGCGCTCGAAAGTCACTGTGCCGTCGGAGCACAGCATGGGGCGACCGTCGAGATTCCAGACACCCGTGTCCTTCATCGTGGCCTTCAGATTCTGCGGCGTGTCGGAGGAGGCGTGGCCGTCAATCCACGCCGTATTGGCACGGCCGCCATGGGCGACATAGAGGAAGGTGTTGCTGGCGGTGCGGCTATATTCAAACCAGCAGTAGTCTGTCTTGTAGCTGCTACCCAGATACCCCTCGGTCAGAAAAGGCATGGCGGAGGCACTCTCGACACGGCCGACATTGTAGCAGCGCAGGTGAGCGTATGTACCGTTCACAGCCTCCACGCAGACACCTTTGCCCTTGGTGGTGAAGTCCTCGCCACTCCCCAGGGAGGCATTGCAGACGCCGTAGGTCTTGCGCAGCCCCGCGTCGCCGGCGACCAGCCCGTCCGGCTTGCCGAAGGTGGCGCAGCGCAAATTGTTGCCTTGGGCGATATATTTACTGTACAGAAGCGTGCCGCACCATGAATATTCGTAGGGGGCACCCTTCCTCGATCCTTCGATCTTTCCGCTCAGGTCGTCATAGCGAACGACCATCTGGTTGTTGTCGTCGCTGTAAATCAGCACCGCCAGCATGTCCTGCTTGAGCGAGTTGATGCAGGAGATGGTCCGCGCCTTTTCGCGCGCCTTCGCCAGCGCGGGCAGAAGCATCGCCGCCAGAATCGCAATGATGGCGATGACGACCAGCAGTTCAATCAGTGTAAACGAGAGTTTCTTCATGTTGGGCTCCTCTGGGTTGTCTTGTTAATCGGAGGCTGGGACAAGGCCCTCGCCTTCCCCCCCCCCGATTGATTTCCTTGGGGACTATGACCGCTTCCGCGTGTCATTGCGCATATTTTATCTCAAATTTGCCAAATGACAAGGGGCAAAAAGAAAGAAACTTATATACTTATATTTATATAAAAGGCAATTTGGGCAAAATCAAGTATATTATGCACAGAAACGCTCCTTCAGAACATATACACTTGTTCTTTTTTCAAAAAAGCATGCAAAAGAAGTTTGCGATTGCGGAATATCTACTGGAGCGAATCCATTCGGGCGCAGTCCGCCCCGGCGGGAGGCTGCCCTCCCAGACGGCGCTCATGCGCCACTTCGGCTGCTCGCGCACGACCGTGGTGCACGCCGTGGAATCGCTGCGTCGGCAGGGCTATGTCACGGGGCGGCAGGGCAGCGGCCTCTTCGCCAGCACGCCGCCGCGCGGGTGGCGGATCGAGCACCTCCTGGTCATCAACCCGTTCGCGAACTTCCTCCAAAGCGACCACGCGATGCTTGCCCAGCATCTGGGAGACGACTTCCTCTCCGTCGACTACATCGGCCAATGGCAGGTTTCCAAGCGCTCCGACCTGCTGGCACGGCCCAACCAGGCGGTCATCTGGATGATGCCGCCGGAGACGATGCTCGGCCACATGGAATATCTGCAGATGCTCGGCACGCCGCAGTTGCTCGTCAACCGCGACTACGCAGGCTTCGACTGCATCTGGACCGACGCGGCGGAGAGCCTCGTCGAGGGGCTTTCATGGCTCCTCAGCGAGGGCGGCCGCGACCTCGCCTTCATCACGCCGCCGCCGAACCGCCTGCGCCCCTATCTGCCAGGGCGCGTCATCGCCTTCTACGAGACTTGCTTCACCCTCCACGCCAAACTCAGTCCCGAACTGATCTTCAAGCTCGATCCGCAAGACTACATCGCCGAAATCGACAATCTGACGCGCGCCATCTTCAACCGCCCCGACCCGCCGAAGAGCATCTTCTGCATGGATTTCGGATACGTCGTCCCCTTCGTCATCTGCGCCACCAAATACGGCAAGGAACTGGGGCGCGACTACCATCTGCTCTGCTTCGACCCCGTCCCCAACATGGAAGGCAGGCGGGGCCTCGCCGTCATGGAGCAGTCCTTCCACCTCTTCCGGCTGGAGATCGAGAACTGGCTGCGCACGGCGGGACGCGACGGCCTGCCGCCCTTCCGGCGGCGGCTGAAGTGCATCCTGCGCACGCCGCCCGCGGCCTGAAACGGCGCCCGCGCGGTTTCAGGGCAGTTCGTCGAAGCTGTAGAAGCGCAGGCCGAGCTGCTGGCCCTTCTGCAGGATGCGTTCCACCTCGACGGGCTCGATGTGGTGCCCGCTGCAGGGGTCGGGCGCGATGCGGTGCGCATAGAAGACGATGAGTTCGCCACGAGCGGCGGCGCGCTCCAGCGCCTCGTCCACCATCTCCTGCGTATTCTCCGGATACTTGTCTATCCCTTTGCCGTTGAAGTAGAAATGGCTTGCGACATCCGCAATGGGCACGAAGACGTCGTCCCTGTCGGCCAGGCGCTGCCCCTCCCTGAGGAAGGCACCGCTGCGGATGTGGCGGAAGTGCGGCTTGAGAAGCTCGTCGAGCGTCGCGTCGCGCGAACTCATGGGGCAGGCGTAGGAGGTGACGGGGACGCCGTGGGCCTTGAAGGCCTCCAGCTGGCCGAGGGAGTCCGCCTGCGCATACTCCTCCGGCGTCATGCCCTTCTCCTTGACGCACTGCCTGTAGTTGGCGTGCAGGAGGCCGTGGGCGCCGATGGCGTGGCCGTGGGTCTGGATTGCCTTGAGGCGCTCCGCCTCCGCAGGGCCGATCTCGCCGTTGATGAAGAAGGTGACGTGGGCGCCGTATTTGTCGAAGACGGGCAGCATGGCCTCCCAGTCGGCGAGGTTGCGGTCGTCGAAGGTCAGGCAGACGCCCGCCTGCGTCAGCGTCGCCGCCGTCTCAGGCGCGGCAGGGGCAACGGCCTCCTCGGCAGGCTGTGGCGCCGCCTTGCGGCATCCGCAAGCTATTACCATAACTGCTAGAATACAAACAAGATACGTTAATTTCCTGTTCATGGATCCTCCTGGAGGTTGGCTTGGGGAAGACGCGTCGCGCGTCATGGAACATACTATAGCCTCTCCTCGCGCCGACGCGCCCTACTGAGAACTTTGCGCGATTTTGCGAAAAGTTCTCAATAGGATGGCAGTCATGCGCTTAATACTTCTTTCGGAAGCCGCCGGCGACCTCCTCGTAGGCGCCGCCGCAGCCGTCGCTCCAGTCGCCGCAGCCGCCTTCACGGGTCAGGGTCTTGCCCCAGATGCTGCCGTCGTCCACATGGGCCTCCTCCCTGTAGGAGGAGCCGCTGCCGGAGGAACCGCTGCCATGCGACCCGAAGGCCGCGCCGAAGATGACCGGCACGAAGAAGAAGATAGCGGCAAAGAAGAGGAGCCATACTGAAACGAATGTCGTGAAGGCGAAGAAGACGAGCGTGACCACCGCGATGAAGATGGGATAGAAGATCCTGCGCGTCCAGGTCGGCAGCCGGAAGACATGGCCGATTGTCAGGAGGACATTGCACCCCACGAGACACGGCAGCCAGACCAGCAAGGGCTGCAGCGCGGCCATGTCGTTCTTGCGGCCCTGGAACTGGAGATAGATCAGATAGGCAGCGGTGGCCAGTCCGGCGAGCGCGGGAAGCAGCAGCGCATGGCGGGTCGGCTTGTAGCGCGGCCCGGCGCTCCCGTTGTGGTTGAACATCGCATTGTCCATTTTGGCGACCAGATTCTGGAAGGCACCGTATCCACGACCGATGATTGACATGGGAAACTCCTCTCGTTGACGGGTTGGTTGAAACGCAGGCTTTCATCGTTGCTTGCCCTTATTACGCTCCCGGCAGAGAGTTTTCTAATCGAATGGCGGTTTTTTGAAGTACTTTCCACGGCAATCCCACGAGGCTTTCGCCTCGGGCACAGGACAAGACCGGCACGGGGCTTTCCAGCCTGCCGGGCAGAACTGCCAGACGGGGGCGAAGCCGCCCCGGGCGCGGAAGCCGGGGGCGCCACACAACCTGACCCGCGCCGCTTCGGCGCAGGAAACCGCTGCGGCGGCAACCGCCGGTGGCTCACAGCCAGGGGGGCGGGCAGGCGGCGTCGATGCCGATGGCGGGGATTTCAAGGCGCATGGCGTGGAGGGCCTGGTGGCGCAGGACGAGCCGCCGCCAGTCCTCTTCCTCCAGCGTGCTGCCCGCGAACTTCAGGAATATCCTTTCATCCAGACCATAGAGCTTGTCGCCCACGACAGGATAGCCTAATGAGCAGAGCGTGGCGCGGATCTGGTGGATGCGGCCCGTGTGGAGCCGCGCCTCCAGCAGCGTGAACGGGCCGCCGTCGTCCGGCAGGAACTTCTCCGTGGCGGGCAGCGGCGCGCGATAGTAGCCCAGCGGCGTGAAATCCGTGCGGCAGGGCTGCGCGTCCATGTCGTCGGGCAGCTGGATGTCGTCGCTGGCGCCGTCGTCGCAGACAGGCATGAAGCGCCGTTTCTTGGCGACGGCGGCGGCGGGGTCGAGGCCGATCCACCCGTCGGCGCAGAAGGGGCGCAGGGGGACGCGGCCGTGCACCATGACGCGGTAGGTCTTGCGGGCCTCGTCGCCATGGGCATGGAGGAATTTGGCGGCCGTGGCGGCGAAGACGGGGTTGCAGGCGACAAGGACAATGCCAGAAGTCTCCCTGTCCAGGCGATTCACAAAATGGATGGAGGGCATGCCGAGGCGCTGCTTCAGCCACGCCCAGAGCGTATGGTTGAAGAAGCGCCCTGCAGGATGGCACGGCAGATTGGCGGGCTTGTCGATGACAAGATAGTCGGGCGTGCGGCAGACAATCCGAATGTCCCAACTGACCTCCTGTTCCGGCAGGTCGCGCGCCTGGAAGAAGAGCTTCTCTCCGCCGCGCAGCGCGTCGTCGGCGGCGGCCTTGCGGCCGTCAAGCTCCAGATTGCCCAGGTCGATCTGCTCCCGCCACTGAGGCGCCTTCAGATAGTCGAAGCGGCGGCACAGATAGTCCAGGAGGGTGCTTCCGGCCTCCTCGCGAGGGACGGCGCACTCGACGACTCGCTCCAGCGGCGTGAAGGGCAGTTCGCTCATGGCGCGCCCTCCCCTGCCCCCTTCCGGAAGGCCGCCACATACTCCTGGTTGCCGTTCGGCCCCAAGATGGGCGACGGCAGCGTCCCCAGATGCGTCCAGCCGAATTCACGCCGTGCGAAGGCCACGACCGCCTCCACGCAGCGCTGACGCACCTCCTCGCTGCGCACGACGCCGCCGGAGCCGACCTCCTCGCGCCCCGCCTCGAACTGCGGCTTGACCAGCACGAAAACCCATGCGCCCTCCTTCAGCAGCGGCGCGCAGGCCGGCAGCACCTTCGTCAGCGAAATGAACGAGACGTCGCCCACCAGCAAATCGATGGGCTCCGGGATTGTCTCCGCCGTCAAGTCCCGCGCGTTCGTGCGCTCCAGATTGACGACGCGGACGTCGTTGCGCAGCCTCTCGTGGAGCTGGCCGTAGCCGACGTCCACCGCATAGACTTTGGCGGCGCCCGCCTGCAGCAGGACGTCGGTGAAGCCGCCGGTGGAGGCGCCGATGTCCAAGGCGACCGCGCCCTGGAC
>CACZQQ010000233.1 GCA_902783355.1 uncultured bacterium | reverse complement strand
TCGGCGCGGGAAAGAAAGCCGGCGCGGGAAAGAAAGCCGCGGCGGGGCCAGATCCGTGCAGAAAAAAGCGCCTATTTTCTCTCTTGCGCGTGGCAACTTTGGATTTACGGGTATAGTATGTATTTTTACGCAGATTTTCCACATCCCCAAGCCCCCAACCCTCCACGACCATGCTGAAGAAAAACCTCCATCTCCTGTCCGTGGCGCTGTGCTGCGCCGCCCTCCTCCTCTGCACCACCGGTTGCTCCCTCTTCCGCACAGGCAGCCGCGCCTGCTGTGCGAGCTGGCGCAGTACCACACCCACCAGCCCGTCATGGTCTTCAACCCGGCCGACGAGTCCGGCGACGCCGCCTTCTACTACCTTTCCCCCGACGAGAAGAGCGAGGCCGTCCCCCCCGCCAGGTTCAAGGAGTTCGTGGACTTCCTGAAGCCGCGCATCATCGTCTTCCTGGGCGACGACACCATCTACCCCACCGAAATCATCGACAATGAACTGCGCAACGAATACCGCGTGATGATCCTCGGCAGCAACGACTGGAACAAGAACGCGATGATGCTCGGCGACCTCCTGGGCCAGGGCGACCGCCTCTACAAGGAATACGTCGAGTACTACGGCAAGTTCCAGAACGCGCCCGACAAGCCCGCCGACCTGCCCAAATAAGGGGGCCCCTCCCCCCATGGCCGTCCGGACGGCGCGGCGCACCCCGGACGGAAGCCCCCCAAGGCCATCACCCCCCATCAGGCTGCCATGTTCACAACACTCTACCAAATCGCCAAGAACACATTCAGGGAAAGCCTGCGCGAGCCCATCTTCCTGCTCATCCTCATCTCCGCGCTCGTCCTCATCGGCTTCTACCCCATCCTGACGCTCTTCGTCTTCAACGCGCAGGAGAAGCTGGTCATCGACAGCGCAATGGCGACCATGATGGTGCTGGGCTGGGGGCTGGCCATCATGCTCTCCAGCTACGCCATCTCCCGTGAAATCGACAACGGGACCGCGCTGCTGCTGCTTTCCAAGCCCGTCCGCCGCCCCGTCTTCGTGATCGGCAAGATCCTGGGCATCTCGGCCGCGAACATGGTCTTCTGCTTCATCACCGGCACCGCCACCCTCATCGCCCTGCGCGTCTCCACCGACCAGTTCTGGATCGACAACTTCATGCTCTACGGCTTCTACGTCTGCCTGGCGCTGGCCATGGCGGCGGCGGGCGCCTGGAACTACGTGACGCGCTCCTCCTTCCCGATGGCCGCCATCATCGCCCTGGCCATCATCCTCCCCGTCTTCGCCATCATCGGCCACTTCAAGACCGACCAGGGGCAGCACGTGGGCCTGGCCCTCCGCGTCATTCCCGCCCTCGTCCTGGTCACCTTCTCCGTCTGGTCGATGGGGACGCTGGCGACCGCGCTGTCCACGCGCTTCTCCCTGGTGCCCAACCTGCTCATCTGCGCGTGCCTCTTCATGGTCGGCCTCATGAGCGACTACCTCATCGGACGCAACGCCCGCGAGCCGTGGACCCAGGCCCCCGCCAAGGGCAGCGAGCAGCTCTGGATCGCCAGCTACGAGTTCACCCCGAGGGAGCTGGCCCCCGTCGAGCGATGGGGCGAGCCCATGCGCATCGAGGACCTCGCCGACTTCGTGCTCTGGACGGACGACGCCGAGAAGGCGACGAAGCTGCAGTCCCTGGGCGAGAACCCCGAGGCCGCCTGGAAGGACGGCTTCGGCTGGAAGGCCAACGTCAACGACCTGGACGACCGCGCCGAATGCCTGGCCTGCTACGACATCAAGACCCAGAAGTGGACCTACCGCAACCTGGGCGAATACGCCCTCCGGCAGCGCAAGCAGGGGGAGAATCTGGACGCCTGCATCTTCCGCCGCTCCGACACCCCGCCGCGCGTCCCCGCCGGCGGCACCTATGCATCCCCCCTGCCCGCCGCCGGCAACTGGGCGGCCACCGCCTTCTACGCCGCCATCCCCAACTGGCAGCTCTTCTGGATGGCGGACGCCCTCTCCAGCCAGAACGACGACAGCGTGAACACGGAGGAGCCCACCGTCCCCGGCGTCTATGTCGGCTACGCGGCGGCCTACGTCCTCGCCATGAACGCGCTCCTGACCCTGCTGGCCATCCTCCTCTTCTGGAACCGCGAGGCCGGCAAACAACTGAACTGACGACCCCCCAAGGAGAACCGACACCATGGGCGAAGGCAATTTCTACATAACGACCCCGATCTTCTATGTGAACGACAGCCCGCACATCGGCCATGCCTACACCACCATCCTGGCCGACGTGCTGGCGCGCTACCACCGCCTCTTCGGCGAAGAGACCCATTTCCTGACCGGCACGGACGAGCACGGGCTGAAGGTGCAGAACGCGGCGCAGAAGCGCGGCGTCACGCCCCAGGAGCACTGCGACCAGTTCGTCAAGCGCTTCCAGGCGCTCTGGACGCGGCTGGGCATCAGCAACGACGACTTCATCCGCACGACGGAGGCGCGCCACAAGGAGGTCGTCACCAAGATCCTGCAGGACCTGAAGGACCGCGACCTCATCTACCAGTCCGAATACGAAGGGTGGTACTGCGTGCCCTGCGAACGCTACTTCATGGAGAAGGACCTGGTGGACGGCTGCTGCCCCGACTGCAAGCGCCCCGTCCAGCGCCTCGTGGAGAAGAACTACTTCTTCCGCATGAGCCGCTACCAGCAGCAGCTCATCGACTACATCAACGAGCACCCCGAGTTCATCCAGCCCGCCAACCGCCGCACGGAAATCCTCGGCTTCCTGCGCCAGCCGCTGGGCGACCTCTGCATCTCCCGCGCCAAGTCGCGCCTCACATGGGGCATCGAACTGCCCTTCGACCGCGACTACGTCACCTACGTGTGGGTGGACGCCCTGGTCAACTACATCTCGGCGATCGGCTACCTGCGGGACGACGCGGAGTTCCGCAAGTGGTGGCCCGTCAACTACCACCTGATCGGCAAGGACATTTTGACGACGCACGCCGTCTACTGGACGACGATGCTCTTCGCGCTC
>CACZQQ010000232.1 GCA_902783355.1 uncultured bacterium | reverse complement strand
GGATGTGGGCAGCCACGGGCTGCCCACTCAGGACGGTGTGCGAAAGGAACTTTTCAGTGAAAGTGCCTTGCGGCTTTCCAACTTGAGCGGGCGCCACTTTGGCGCCCGCAAATGCGGCGCAAAAAAAACCAAAATGAACTTTTTGGCGCCCGCAAATGCGGCGCAAAAAAACCAAAATGAAACTGAAATCCAACTTCCACATTCATTCCACCCACTCCTGTGACAGTGCGCGTGCAACTATCTTGAACATCATCAAGGAGATGAGTGAGCTTGGCTTTGAGGAGTTCGGCCTGACCGACCACTTCCACACCGCGTACAACCTGCCGGACATCGTCAGCGCGCGGCGCGACTTCCTCGCCAGCCGTCCGCCGAAGAATTTCCATTTCGGGGTCGAGGTGAGCGTGATGGACAGGCGGGAGTGCGAGCGTGTCGCGGCGGGCGACTACCGCGCGTGGGGAGACGAACCCGTCTATGGCTTCCGCGACATGACCGACTACACGGGCCACTACATGGTGGACTTGAGCGCCGAAACCATCCGCGAACTGGGCATCGAGTTTGTTGTCGGCGGCATCCACTGGCCGTTGACCACAAGCCATGACCGCAGCGAGCTGATACGGCACTACTGCGACCTGATGCTCTTTCTGGTGCGGCATCCGCTGGTGGACGTGCTGGCGCATCCGTGGGACTCCATCGAATTGGCGGTGGGGGACTGGTACCGCTTCCGCGACGAGGCCCATATCGACCACACCGTCTTTCGACATATTCCTGACGAATTGAATCAACTCCTTGCCAATGAACTAGTTAAATATAACAAGCCCGCCGAGGTCAATCTGGAGGTGCTGTGCGGGCAGTCATCTGAAAACCGCGACTACTATCTGACGCTCTTCCGCGACTGGAAGGAGCGCGGCGTGCGTTTCACCATGGGCTACGACCTCCACGAGGAGCACTTCTCGCGGGGGAAGATCGCCCTGCTGGAGCAATGGCTGACCGATTACGGCTTCACGGAAGACGACTTCGTGATTCCGATCCGGAAGTAGCGAGTGGCGCAAGTCTGCGCGCCCGCCTGACTACTTTCCGAGTGCCTTCGATCTTTCACACGCGGCCTCGACCGCCTTCATGACGGTTTCCTTGAAGTCACTTGCCTCAAGTATTTTGACGCCTTCAATGGTGGCGCCGCCGGGTGAGCATACGGCCTTTTTAAGCTCCTCCGGGCTCTTGCCGCTTGCAAGAAGGAGCTTTGCGGAACCCGCTGCCGTAAGAGCGGCGAGCCTAAGAGCCTGGTCCGCCGTGAGCCCGCAGGCCTCTCCGCCTTTGGCGAGCGCATCCATGAAGATATCAACAAAGGCGGGGCCGCAGCCCGAGACCGCGCAGCCCGCATCGAAAAGCTCTTCGGGAAGCTCGACAAAGCCTCCTGCGGCCTGCATCGCGGAGACGAATTCCTTTGCGTCCTCTTTGGAGACTCCGCAGTCGGTATTGATGAGCATGACACCCTCTCCTACCGAGCACGGCGTGTTGGGCATTATCCTGATGACGGGGGCGTCCCTCCCTGACAGTTTCCTTATCTTTTCCGCCTTCACTCCCGCAAGCATGCTTACAAGGACGAAGGGGGTTGTTCTCTTCGCAAGGCGCGGCGCGATCTCCCCCATCAGCTCTGCGATCATCTGGGGCTTCACGCCGAGGAAGATGAAGTATGCCTTTTCCGCTATCTCCGCATTTGACGAGGCCCTTGCTCCGAGCGCCGCTGCCAGGGCCTCGGCCTTTGCCGCCGTGCGGTTTGAAATCATGATGCGCTCCGGCGCCACCGCCTTTGCGGCCGCCTTCGCAAGGGCGGAGCCCATATTGCCGGCGCCTATGAATCCGTAAAGCCTGTCCGTCATCTTACCTGTCCCTTTCCGTAGACGCGATACTTGTAGCTTGTCAGTTCGTTCAAGCCCATCGGGCCTCTTGCATGAAGCTTCTGGGTGGAGATGCCGATCTCCGCGCCGAGGCCGAATTCTCCGCCGTCGGTAAACCTTGTGGAGGCGTTCACGTAGACGGCCGCGGCATCGACCCTGTTCATGAATTCCTCCGCGGCCTCTTCGTCTTCGGTGACAATCGCCTCCGAGTGAAGAGTGGAATGCGCGGTGATGAATTCGATCGCCTCATCGAGGCTGCCCACGGTCTTCACCGCAAGGATGTAGTCTCCGTATTCGCGGTCCCAGTCTTCGTCCGAAGCGGCCTTGACATCGTGCCCCATGCCCTCCAGGACCGCCGCGGCTCTCTCGTCGGCCCTGAGCTCGACGTTCTTTCTGTCCAGGAGCTTGACCGCCTCCTTCAGGAAGCCTTCAAGCACATCCTTATGGATGAGAGCGCATTCCGCCGCATTGCATACGGAGGGTCTGCTGCACTTTGCGTTGTAGAGGATCTCCGCCGCCATCTTGATGTCGGCCCTTTTGTCGACATAGACGTGGCATACGCCCTCTCCGGTCTGGATGACCGGAACGCTCGCTTCCCGCACGGCAGTCCTGATGAGGCCGGGTCCGCCCCTGGGGATGAGCACGTCGACGTATCTGTCAAGATGCATCAGCTCCTTTGCGCTCTCTCTTGAAGTGTCGTCGACGAGGCAGATGCAGTCTTTGGGAAGGCCTGCGCTTTCAAGCGCATCCCTCATGATGCCAGCGGCGCAGATGTTCGAATGGATCGCCTCCTTCCCTCCGCGCAGTATGCACGCGTTGCCCGACTTCAGGCAGAGCGCCGCCGAGTCGGCGGCGACATTGGGGCGCGCCTCGAAGATGATGGCGATGACGCCGAGCGGGACCCTGCACTTCTTGATCGTCAGCCCGTTGGGCCTTGTGTATTCCTCGATGATCTTTCCGACAGGGTCGTCGAGTTCGGCGATCTTTCTGATGCCGTTGGCGATTCCCGCTATGCGTTCTTCCGTCAGCGTAAGCCTGTCGAGCAGGGAATCGGTCATGCCGTTTCCCTTTGCCGCGGCAATGTCCTTTCCGTTGGCGGCAAGCCATTCGCCCGCGCGCGCTTCAAGCTGCGAGGCGATGGCAAGAAGCGCCTTGTTTTTGGTATCGGTTCCGGCGGCCGCAAGAACCCTCGAGGCGGCCTTGGCGCAAGAACCCAAGTCATCAAGTCTACTCATTGCGGTGCCTCCTTCTCGGCCAGGAAACGCGTTCCGACGCTTTTGCCCTCAGCTATGTCGTAAAGCGCCTCCGGCTTTTTGCCGTTGGTGATGATCATGTCGCAGCCGGCGGGCATGACGATGGATGCCGCGGAGAGCTTTGTGGCCATGCCGCCCGTTCCCCTCCAGGTGCCGGCGCCGCCCGCCATCCGCATGATCTCCGGCGTCAGCTTTTCCACCACGGGAATGAGCCTTGCCTTCGGATTGCTTCTCGGATCGGAATCATAGAGCCCTTCTATGTCGCTCAGGAGCACGAGGAGATCGGCGCCGCAGAGCTTGGCGACGATGGCTGAAAGCGTGTCGTTGTCTCCGAAGACCTTGTGCTGTCCGGATTCGATCTCCGCGGATGAAACCGAGTCGTTTTCGTTGATGACGGGGACGACCCCCATCTCGAGCAGCGTCGTGAAGGTGGCCTTGAGATGGGCCTCTCTTTCAGGATCGTCGACATCGTCGCCGGTCAGAAGGATCTGCGCGGTTTTTCGGTTGTATTCCGCGAAGAACTTGTCGTAGAGGTGCATCATCTGGCACTGCCCCACGGCGGCAACGGCCTGCTTGACGCGGAGCTCCCTGGGTCTTTCCGGAAGCCCCAGCTTTGCGGTCCCGATGGCAATGGCGCCGGAACTCACAAGGACCATTTCATAGCCGGCCCCTTCAAGGTCGGCAAGGACCCTGACCAGTTTCTCCATTCGCCTGAGGGCCACGTCTCCGCTTCCGTGCGTGAGGGTCGATGTCCCGACCTTGACAACTATTCTCATATTCTCTCCAATCTGCGTCCTTGCCGCGGGCGACAGCCTTCCGTTGGTAAAAGCATCCGAAACGCCTGGTTAATATAAGCCGTGAACGGCGGCTTGGAACTCCCTCGAATCCCTGCCGTAGAGGTTGGCGGCCATCTGGAGGATGAAGCCGCGTGGGGCGCCGTCGGCGGCGCAGGCCGCCAGGAAGCCGCGGCGGTCGTCGTCGCCGAAGGGCGGGAGGGGCGTTCCGCGCAGGAGGGCGGCGGTCTCGGCCAGCAGGCGCGGGTTCCGCAGGAGGCCGCGGGCGGGCGCCACGGCCTCCACGCCGCATTGCTCCGCCATGGCGACGATGTCCTGCGGCGTGAAGAGGTCGCCTGAGCCGACGAGCGTCAGGCCGGGGAGGGCGGCGCGGGCGGCCGCGAGACGCACAAGTCCATCTGGGACAGGATGATACTGCTCCTTGACCGTTCGGAAGTGGACGGTGACGAAATCGGGGGCGGCCTCGCGGAGGGCGGGCGCGATGTCGCGCGCGAACTCGTCCGCGTCCTGCCAGCCCATGCGGACCTTGACGCCAATGGGGCGGTCGCCCACGGCGTCACGCATGAGCTGGAGGGTTTCCCGTATCCAGGCGGGCTTCCGCAGGCAGGCGCCGCCGGCGCCGTTGCGTGTGACGGCGGCCATCGGGCAGGCGCAGTTCAGGTCCACGGCGGTGGCGCCTGCCGCGAAAAGTCCGTTGGCGGCCTCCGCCAGCAGGGCGCCGTCCGTCCCCATGAGCTGCGCGATGAAAGGGAGGCCTGTCGTCAGGAAGGGTTTCAGATGGGCGGCGAGGCGAGACGGGCGCGGGACGCCGGTGGAAATCCGCAGGAACGGCGTCCACCATGATGTAACATATTTGCGTGCAGTAAGTTGCGTAATCCATGCGCCATCGGTGACGGCCTCCATGGGGCCGGGCAGGAGGCGGCAGGGCAGGGCGGCGCCGCCTCGGAGGGGCAGCGGCGTCGATAGCTTCTGTGCATCGCCTGCGCTCATGGCCGCGGCCGCAGTTTCAGGAGGGTTTCGGCGACCTTGGCGGCGTCGATGGCGCGACGGCAGGCGTAGTGGCCCTCGCCTGTGCGGGGGCATTCGCGCTTGAGGCAGGGGCGGCAGAGCACGTCGGCGACGAAGAGCTCCCACGGGGCGCCCAGCGGCCCCGTGGCGATGTTGTCGGTGGAGAGGAAGACGGCGACGCCGGGGGTGCCGAGGGCGGCGGCCAGATGCATGGCGCCGGAGTCGTTGGCGAGGGCGGCGTCCGCGTTCGCCAGCAGGCTCATGAGCTGCGGGAGGTTCGTCTGTCCGGCCAGGTTGCGGCAGGCGGGCTGGAGGGCCTTGACGGCGGCGGTGGCTTCGGCGTCCTTCGCGCTGCCCAAGAGCACCACCTGGCCGCCGTGCGCCAGCCAGACGGCGGCGACCTTCGCATATTCTTCTGGCGGCCACTGCTTTGCGGGACCGAAGGCGGCGCCGGGCGAGAGCGCCAGCCAGCCGCCGCCCTTCCGTATGCCAAGGCTCTCCGCATAGTCGGAGGCGACTTTCAGGGGCGGGTATTCGGCGTTGAAGGCGGCCTTGCCGAAGGCGGCGACAAGTTCAAGATAGTAAGAGAGTTGATGGCATTTGGGGGCGTCCTTTCCGCGCGGCCAGGGGCGGATGCGGTCCGTCAGCAGGAGGCCGCGCCAGTTGCCGCTGCGGCCGAAGCGGCGCGGGATGCCGCATTTCCACACGTCGGCGGCGGAGCCGAAGGAGTTGGGCATGACGACGGCGAGGCCGAAGCGGCGTTCGCGCACGGCGGCGCAGACGTCGCGGTCGGGATGGCGGCCGCCGAAGGGGATGACGCCGTCGATCCACGGGGCGGCCTGCCAGACGGGGGCGAGGGCGGCGGGCGAGAGCGCCCACAGCGGCGTGCCTGCCGGCAGGAGGCGCTTCAGCTGCCACGTGGCGGGCAGCGTCATCAGCAGGTCGCCCAGCCAGTTGACGGAGCGCAGGAGGACGCCTGTGCGCGGCTCGAAGGCAAGGGGCGGGCGGGCCTGCGCGCCGGCGGGCCGTGGGTCGATGAGGGAGGGGATGTAGGGCACGCTACCTCTCGAAGATGCGCAATAGGTTGGAGAGCGTCATGCGCAGCTGCTGGCGCTCCACGATGGCGTCCACGAATCCGTGGGCGAGGAGGTATTCGGCGCGTTGGAAGTTGGGGGGCAGCTTCTGGTGGGTGGTCTGTTCGATGACGCGCGGGCCTGCGAAGCCGATGAGGGCGTTTGGTTCGGCGAGGATGACGTCGCCGAGGGAGGCGAAGGAGGCGGTGACGCCGCCGGTGGTGGGGTGGGTGAGGATGATGATGAGGGGGAGGCCGGCCTCGTCGTGGCGCATGATGGCGCCGGAGGTCTTGGCCATCTGCATGAGGGAGAGGGCGCCCTCCTGCATGCGCGCGCCGCCGGAGGCGGTGACGATGACCAGCGGCAGCTCCCGCTTGGTGGTCCATTCGCACAGGCGCGTGATCTTCTCGCCGACGGCGGAGCCCATCGAGGCGCCCATGAAGCGGAAGTCCATGACCGCCAGGCCGTAGCGCTGTCCGTCCAGATAGGCCTTGCCGGTGACGACGGCCTCGTTGAGGCCGGTGACCTGTCGGCTCTCCAGCAGCTTTTCGGCGTAGGCGCCGTCGTTGAAGTGGAGGGGGTCGCAGGAGATGAGGCCGGCGTTGGTCTCGGTGAAGCCGCGGAGGCTGTCGTCCGTGAGGAGGCGGATGCGCTGCCATGCGGTCATGGGGTGGTAGAAGCCGCAGTTCGGGCAGACGTAGAGGCAGTCCTCCAGGGCGCGCGTGTAGACGGACTCCCCGCAGGATTTGCACTTTGTCCAGAGGTCGGGTGGCAGGTTGGCGCCCTTGGCGGGCCTCTGCAGATCGAATGATGAATGCTGTGTCTCTCGGGCCATGGTGCCTCCGTGGATGTACTTTGTCGTACTATAAACCCGAAACGAGAAAGCCCCCAAAAGCGCGCGGCAGGGGCGTCGCGAAATGAAATCGGTATCATAGTAAGGGCGTTTCCAAGACAAGACGCTTCAACGAGAGGAGAACAACAATGGAAGTGACGATTCTGGGCAGCGCGGCGGCGGAGGGGATCCCCTCCATCTTCTGCGACTGCGAGACCTGCCGCAAGGCATGGGAGAGGGGCGGCAAGGACATCCGGCTGCGGACCGCCTACAAGCTCAACGACCGCGTCCGCATCGACTTCGGGCCGGACCTGATGGCGCAGGAGTACCGCTACAAGCTGCACAGCGAGCGCCTCCGCCACCTCCTCATCACCCATCCCCACGAGGACCACCTCTACGCCGACGTCTTCGACTACCGCCATCCGGGCTTCGCCGTCCTCAACCCCGACAACCGGCTCACCGTCTACGGCAACGGCTTCACAATGCAGGAGATACGCGCCAAGCTGATGTGCGGCGACAAGGACCGCCAGCTGAAACTGCAGGCCCTCCGCAACTTCGAGCCGTTCGAGATTGCCGAGGAGGACATGACCGTCCACATGATGGCCGCCAACCACTTCGCGATGGGCAACGCCAACATCTACGTCATCCGCCAGGGCGACAAGCACCTCCTCATCGGCAACGACACGGGCTACTTCCCCGAGAGCACGTGGGCGTATCTGGCCAAGCAGGCGTTCACGCTGGACATCGTGATCCTGGACGCCACCTGCGGGCCGGGCTTGCAATGCCGCGACGGCCACATGGGCGGCCACGTGCCCGTGGAGGTCCGCGACCGCCTGAAGGAGATGGGGCGCATCGACGCGCGCACGCAGGTCTACGTCAACCACTTCAGCCACAACGGCCACGCCCTGCACGAGGACCTGGAGGCCTTCTACAACCCCTTCGGCATCCAGGTCGGCTACGACGGCTGCGTCATCACCGCATAGTCCCCTGTACCTTATATATATAATAGCGACGGCAGAATGTCAATCCCCTTCGTCCATCTCCACACGCATTCGGACTACAGCCTTCTGGACGGCGCCCAGTCTGTCAAATCCATTGTCAAGCAGGCGGCGAAGTTCGGCATGCCTGCGGTGGCGTTGACGGACCACGGCTCGATGGCGGGCT
>CACZQQ010000231.1 GCA_902783355.1 uncultured bacterium | reverse complement strand
CCGCATGGAAGTCCACCAGAATGACAGGCGTCTGCTTGCGCAGTTCCTCCACGGCGGCTTCGGCCGCCGTGAAGGGGCAGCCGGACGGCGGGCCGACGAAGACGCGGCCCATGAGGTTGAGGACGCCCACGCGCGTGCCGTCGGCGGCGGTGAAGACGCCGTAGCCTCGGCCAGGCTGGCGCGGGCCGAGGTTCTCCGGCCGCAGGACGTTCGTCATGTGGTCGATCTGGGCGGCGAACTCGCGCTGGTCCCACGTGTGGTCGCCAGAGGTGAAGACGTCGACCGTCCCTGCGGGAAATTCGTCGATGAGGGGCTTGGTGATGCCGCCGCCGCCCGCCATGTTCTCGCCGTTGGCCACGCAGAAGGCGCAGCCGAATTCCTGCCGCAGTTGCGGCACGAGCGCCTTGACCGCCTCGCGGCCGCCGTGCGCGACGATGTCGCCGATGAAGAGGATTCGCGTATCCATTTGAAAGAGAAGTAGTTACGCAGGTTCCAGCGTGAGGCGTCCGGCCGTCGGGTTCACGGCGACGATGCGCACGTCGAGGCGGTCGCCGACGGCGGGGCGGTCCCGCGTGAAGAGGACGCCGCGCTCGTAGTAGTCGTCCAGCTCGGCGAGGATGAGGTTGCCCTCGACGCGCACGATGGTGGCGGGCGCGGTCCTGCCGACGCAGTTGCGCAGGAGGTATTCCAGCAGCCAGAACTTGCGCGCCTCGCGCTCCAGGGCGCGGTTGGTGGAGGCGGTGCTCTCCACGTTGTCGAGGATGGTCATGAGCTCCTGCTGCGTGTAGGGCAGGGGGAGGCCGCCCATGTGGGCCGCCATCTGCCGCTGGATGACCATGTCGGCGTAGCGGCGCAGGGGGGAGCTTATCTGCGTGTAGAGGTCGAGGCCGAGGCCGAAATGCGCCTGCGGGTAGGTGGAGAGGCGCGTGCGGCGCATCTTGCGCACCTGCAGGTCGAAGTCCACGGGGTCGTAGTCGATGACGGAATGGACGTCCTCCGCGGCGGGGTCCTGGCAGCGGTAGATGATGGGCACGTCGTTGTGCAGGGCGTAGCGGGCGGCCAGGTGGTTGGCCAGCACCATGAACTCCGCCACCAGCTTGTGGGCGGCCGTCCCCTGGTCCTCGTCGAAGAGCTGCACCTCGCCGTCCCGCACGACGATCTTCATCTCGGGGCGGTTGAGGGAGATTGCGCCCGCGTCGACACGGCTCTTGGCCAGAATCTCGGAGAGGCGCCTCAGCGTCCGCAGCGCGTCCGCCAGGGGCGAGTCGTCGGCGGCGTCCTCCAGGATGGCGTCGGCCTGGACGTAGGTGAGGCGTCGCGTGACGCGGATCTGGGTGAGGGCGAAGCGCCAGTCGAGCAGGGCGCCGTCCGCGCCGAAGGTGGCCAGCAGGCTCATGGCGGGGCGGAGGGCGCCTTCGTTGAGGCTGGCCAGGTCGCAGCCGATGGGTTCGGGGAACATGGTGACCGTCGTCGTCGGCAGATAGAGGGAGAGCGGCCTGTCCACCGCCACCTGGTCCAGCAGGTCGTCCTTGCCGACGAAGCAGGAGGGGTTTGCGAGATGGACGCCGACCGCGTAGGTGCCGTCTGGGTTGGCGGCGACGGAGAGGGCGTCGTCGATTTCGCGCGTCCACTGGTCGTCGATGCTGAAGAGCTCTTCGGGGAGGCACTCTTCGCGCGGCGATTTCGCGGGGTCGAAGGGGGCGACTTGCGCCGTGAAGTCAAGGACCTGCTTCGAGAAGCCCGCGTGGATGCCGTTGGCCAGCAGGAACTCGTCCGCGTCCTTCGGAAGGCGTGCGGTCTTCTTGAGGACGGAGAGGGCCAGTTCGCGGGGCCGCAGCTTGGAGGGGGCCGCGCCGAGCAGGTTGACGGCGTCGCTGTTGAAGCCGTTGAGGAGGTAGTCGGCGATCTGGCCGACGAAGGGCTCCATCTCCTCCGGGACCTCGAATGGCTGCGCCTTGCAGGCGTCGGCGTTGGCGGCGATGACCTTGAGGAGCCAGAGGCGCATGCGCTCCTTGCGGGCGGCCCGTTCGGCGCGCTGCCGCCGCAGGGCGAGAAGCTCCTCCGTCTCCTCCGTGGTGCGCGCCGTGAAGGCGATGCCGTTTCGCTGGAAATGGAGCGTGTCCTCCGAGAGGGCGCGGGCCATGGCGGAGAGCTGCACGGCGTTGAACGAGCCGAAATACTCCCTTGCGATGGCGGTCAGGCTGGTCAGCTCCGGGTTCTCCTGGAGGATGTTCCAGAGGAACTCCACGTCGATGCCGCCGCGCGCCTCGGCGATGCGGTTCTGCAGGTCGCTGAGGGCGGTCAGGGCGGAGGCGCCGGCGGGGCAGGTGCCGTGCTCGCAGAGGATCTGCTTGAAGGCCACGCGCACGTTGGGCTCGGTGGCGGTGCGCACGAAGACGCGGTCCGTCTGCGCCTTGGTGACGATCCCCAGGCACAGCTCCGCGTTGCCGAAATAGTCGATGATGGTGTCAGGCAGGTAGGACATTTCGCATAATATAATCGCCTCGGGGCGCTATTGCGTGCGCAGGCGCGGGTCGAGCGCGTCCCGCACGGCGTCGCCGAAGAAGTTGGCGGGCAGGACGAGGCCGAGCATGAGGGTGAAGGCGGCCGTCAGCTTCCACCAGATGAGGGGCGAGCGCGTCAACTCGCTGCGCGCGTCGTTGATCATCGTGCCCCACGACATGGTGTCCGCGCCCACGCCGATGCCAAGGTAGGTCAGAACTGCCTCCGCCAGCACCTCCGTGGAGAAGCGCAGCACCGTCGAGATGATGACGACATGCAGGACGTTGGGCAGGATGTGGCGCAGGAGGATGCGCCATGCGGGCTGGCCGAGGGCGCGCGCCGCCGCCACGAAGTCCGACTCGCGCAGCTTCATCGTCTCGGCGCGCAGGAGGCGGCACATGCCCGTCCAGGAGGAGAGCCCCATGGCGATGCACAGCTGCGGCAGCCCCGCGCCGAAGATGACGATGAAGGCGGCGATGAAGAGCACCGTCGGGATGGCGCTCAGGACGGTATATATATATTGAATAAGGTCGTCGAGCCAGCCGCCGAAGTAGCCGGCGGAGATGCCCGCCAGGAGCGCGAAGGGGATGGCGACCAGCGTCGTCAGGAGGCCGATGATGATGCCTGTCCGGATGCTCTTGACGGCCAGGTAGAGGACGTCGTTGCCGATGCGGTCGGTGCCGAAGAGGTGGCTGCGCGGGTGCTCCAGCGGCGGATGGACGCGCTGCACGCCGCCCTCGCCGCTTTCGTTCTGGCTGCCATACTGCCGTGTCGCCAGCGGCGCCGAGTAGGAGAACTCCTTGCGGGTGCGCAGGGGCGTCAGGAGGCGGTCCAGCAGCGTGAGGGGCGGGGCGTAGACGATTTCGCCCGTGGCGGGCGCGCGGCGCGGCTCGCCGGTGGCCTCGTCGATGAGCGGCGAGCGCCAGCCGACGGAATCCAAGACGGCGACAAGCAGATAGAGGGACAGGATGACGCCCGAGACCGCCGCCAGACGGCGCGAGGTGATCTCGCGCCACGCCAGACGCCAGTACGCACGCCGCGAAAGCCCCCAGAAGATGCCCCCGAGGACCAGCAGCAGCAGGATTGTCAGCAGATTCGGCCAGAACATGGTTGTTTCCTGTTTCCCAGCCAATATATACCCTGCCAGCAGGACGGGAGGCCGACAGCCGCATGTCGCACATTGCTTGTGCGGTCTTAAGACCGCCGCGAGACAAGAGGACCCTCAAAAAGAGGCCCTTCTGGCGAGCCTTTTGCCGCCCGTGGGTATATTCGGCTAGGCTTCGCGTACGGGGCTCCTGTGGCCTATTAGAGGCATTCTACATTTTGGAAAGGTCGTTTTTGGCTGTCTGTGGACGCCAAAGTGGCATTCACTCAAGTTGGTTTTTGGGGTGCTTAGCGTTTCAGTGTCTCGCCAAGCGCTTTCCTGTCGGGGGGCTGTGCGCGGCTTCCATAGGCAAGATATAAAAAGAGGCAGGGAGCCACCAGGAAAGACTCCCTGCCTTGATATTCTCTTCGCAAACGGGCGAGAGAAATCTTTGAATGGCAAATGATTATATATTATGCCTGTCTTTTCCTCCCTGAACCGAGGAGGACAAAGGCGATTGCGAGGGCGAGGACGCCGCCCAGAAGCCAAAGGGCGCGGCGGTTGCGGGCGCGGCGTTGTTCAGGCGTCAGTTCCAGCGTCTCCTCCTTGAGAACCTGCCCCTTGAGGTTTTCGGCCGTGGCGCGTGCGGCGGAGGCCGTGCGCACACGCTCGATGGCGGCACGGTAGGTCTCTGCGGCTGATTCGTCGGAGAGCTTCTCTGCAATCATCTCCTTGAGCTTTGGATTGTTGCAGACGAAGCCGCTGCAGCCGGGGCCATGCCGTTCGACAAGTTCCGCATGGAGTTCGGCTAGTTGTCTGACGGTGGCCTCGTCGGGCGCCCACATTCCCTTGCGGGCGGCCTCGAGCATGACTGCGGTCATGTCCTCCAAGGCGTATGGATTTTGCGCCTCGAAGAAGTCGCGCACGCCAAGTTCAAGGGAGTCATTGACATAGACATCCTTGAACTCCTCCCAGAGATGCTCCTTGACAAGATCAGGCTTCATGGTCTCCCAGCCGAACGTATTGTGGAGGAACTCCGTGAAATGCTGTGCGGCGGAAGGGCCTGCCTTCATCATCTCTCCTATGTATTTAGGATTAAGGGCGGTCGCGCGGGCCTCGACCATGACTGCCTCGCCGGCGTCCCTGACCTTCGGGCGGCCGGGCGTCCGCAAATCGTTGAAGTAGGCCTGCGGCTCCTGCCCCGTGACGTGCCGCGCGGCCAGGCTGATGCCGCCCGTGAACTCGTACACGTGGTCCAGCGAGAGCGGCCCCCATGAATTGGAGGAGAGGGACTGGACGACGGTGTCCGTATGGGCGAGGGCGCCACGGAAGGCGCCCGGCACGAACTCGCCCCAGTGCTCGTCGGTGTAGAGCGCGCCCATGTTGCTGATGTAGAGGTCGGCGATGCCCTTCGTCTCGTCCCATCGCGCGCTGTCTTGAACCATGCCCTGGACGCCTGTGCCAAAGTTGCCGTTGACGCCGCCGAAGAGGCGCGCGTTGGCGTAGGCGCGGGCCTGCTCGGCGGGCATGCCCGCCGCAATGAGGGCCTTGGCGACTTCGACGGAGCCAGCCAGGACATAGTTGGCGAACTCCGACGCCTCCGTGTCCTCCGCTGCGAGCCGTACCGCCTTGTCAATCAGGCGCATGCGGCTTGTGGCGGCCCCCCTGAACTGGCCGGAGGTCTGGACAACCACGTCGATGCGTGGCCGCTTGAGGTCTGCCATCGGGACGAGGCGCACGTCCGTGACGCGGCCGCGGCTGTCCCAGACTGGCTCCACGCCCAGAAGCGCGAGAATTTCGGCCAGATTGGCGCCCTGCGTCCGGATGAACTCGCCGCCCCACAGGGTGAAGGCCACCTTCTGCGGATAGGCGCCTGTCGTCTTGAGCTTCGCCTCGATGAGCGCCTGCGCCAGCTGCTGGCCGACGGCATAGCTCTCGCGGGTGGGCGTGCGCTCGGGGTCGATGCCGTACATGTTCCTGCCTGTCGGGACGACGGCGGGGTTCCCGATGGGGTCGCCGCCGGACGCGGGGGAGATGTAGCCGCCGTCGAAGGCGTTGCCGATGGCCGCCAATTCCGCCTGCGTGGAATCCAGCAGGGCCTGCCGCGCCTGGAGGAGCCGCGCTTCCAGCGTG
>CACZQQ010000230.1 GCA_902783355.1 uncultured bacterium | reverse complement strand
CCTCGGGCCGGAGACCTCCATCGCCATCCAGCGCACCCTCGGCTCGGACATCGCCATGTGCTTCGACGAATGCACGCCCTACCCCGCCACCCACGCTCAGGCCGAAAAGTCCCTCGAGCTGACGTTGCGCTGGGCGCGCCAATGCCGCGAGCAGCCCCTTGCCGACGGGCAGATGCTCTTCGGCATCGTCCAGGGCTCCATCTACCCCGACCTGCGGCGGCATTCCATTGAAGAACTCAACGGCATGGGCTTCGACGGCATCGCCGTCGGCGGCGTCTCCGTGGGCGAGAACGAGGCGCTCATGCTTCAGGCGCTTGACGCCTGCGCCCCGCATCTGCCGCCTGAAAAGCCGCACTACCTCATGGGCGTCGGCACGCCGCGGCAGATCATCGAGGGCATCCTGCGCGGCATCGACATGTTCGACTGCGTCCTGCCCACCCGCATGGGGCGCAACGGCTCCGCCTACACCCCCACGGGCACCATTCCGATCAAGGCGGCGCGCTACAAGGAGGACGAATCCCCCATCCAGGAGGGATGCACCTGCTACGCCTGCCGCCACCACACGCGCGCCTACATCCGCCATCTCCTCCACGTGGGGGAGATTCTGGGGGCGCGCCTCATGACCATCCACAACCTCCATTTCTTCATCAACCTGGCCAGGCAGGCGCGCGCCCATCTGGAGGCGGGCACCTTCGGCGCCTTCGCCCGCGAAATCATCGACGCCTATCCCGAGGCGGTCTGAAACACAAACAAGGGAAAAGTCCAACATGGAAACCACAGGAGAATCCAACATGGAAAACAAGCAAGACGCCCACCTGGGCAAACTGAACTACGCCATCATGTCCCTCTGCTTCCCCAACATGTTCGAGAAGACGGAGGAGTTCATCGAAATGGCCAAGCGCCTCGGCATCAAGGGCATCGACTGGTGCCGCGCCCTCAGCAAGGGCAACAAGCCCGAATACATCAAGCGCCTCTGCGCCGACAACGGCATCACCATCACGGGCTTCATCCCGTGGACGATCGACCTGCCCAACCGCGAGCCGAACGGATGGGACGACCTGAAGGCCGACCTGGAGTTCGCCGCCGCCATCGGCGCCCCCATGTCCCTCGTGCCCACGCCCTCCCCCACGATGGGCCATCCGAAGATGACGCGTCCCGAACTGCAGGCCTTCTGGATGGACGCGCTGGCGAAGAGCACGGCGATTTGCATGAGCCTCGGCATCATGCCGCTCGTGGAGAGCTTCGCGGGCGGCCCCGGCCCCTTCATCACCGCCGCCGAGCTCATCGAATGCAAGCGCCAGATTCCGGACATCGAGTTCGCCTTCGACCCGGGCAACATGATCACGGCCGGCGTGGACCCCATCAAAGAGTACCACAAGCTGCGCCAGGTCGCCCCTGTCCGCTACGCCCACTTCAAGGAAGTCGCCATCATTCAGGAGCCCAGCGACGAGAACACGGGCGCCGACGGCGTCTACGACAACGGCTACCTCGGCCTCGACGGCAACTGCTACAAGGAAGTCCCCTTCGGCGAAGGCATCATGGACCACCAGGGCCTCATCAAGACCCTCCTGGACGACAACTATCAGGGGTGGGTCAACATCGAAGTCAGCCAGCGCAACTTCGACCACGCAGTCAAGTTCCTGCTGGGCTAGAATGACTCACAGCCGCGCGCCGGTCTCCGACGCGCGGCGGCTTTTTTCAACCTGCCACGCTCCACTTCGCACAACAGATCCATGTCCAAGCAAATCCTCCTCCTGCTGGCCCTTCTGGCCGCCCGCCTCTTCGCCGCCCCCGTCCTCGTGCAGGACTTCTGCGATACCGCGCACTTCCAGGCAGGCATGCCTGCCGCCCCTGCCGTCGGCGACATCAATTCGACGGGAGGCCTCTGGCGTGGCTTCAACGGAAAGGACTACCAGGTGGTGGAGGCTCCCGCAGGGGCGCCGGACGGCGCGCAGGCCCTCCAGCTCTCACGCGTCGGCGTGGCGCAGCTTTCCGGCACGAGCGCCCTCCCGCTGCGTCCGGACTGCGACACGATTGTGCGCGTGACGCTTCTGCCGCCCGCCAGCGGCGCCTACACCTTCGGCTACCACCTCAAGAACACCGACGGCGACAAGCAGGTGGCGCGCATCCAGATCAACCGCGACAACGACCTCATCTCGGTGGTGGACGGCCACGGCGCCCCGATGGGCAAGCTCATCCCCGGCGAATGGCAGACCATCGTCGTCACCATCCACCCCGCCGCCGAGAAGCTCGAGGCGCAGCTCGTCCGGCAGGACGGCACCGTCGTCGCGCTCAACTCCCAGAAGCTGCAGGAGAGCCTGCCCGTCAACCAGATTGTCTTCTACAACTTCCCCAACTCGCCGGATCCCGTTCTCATCTCCTCCATCGACATCTCGCAGAGCGACTTGCGCTGCACGCGCAACCGCGAGAACGTCGCCTTGGCGGCCACCGACACGAAGGCCGTCGTGGAGGACGGCAGGGGGGCGCACGAGGCCAACCGCCTCATCGACGGCGACCCTTCCGCGCAGAGCCTTGAGAACGTACTCGGCCTGCCTGCCACCGTCACCATCAACCTGGGCGAGCCGCGCACCATCAGCACCATCCTCCTCCATTCCGGCGTCGCCAAATACGTCAACTTCCCCAGCGGCGATTTGTCGCTGACCTCCTGCGTCATCGAGGGCAACT
>CACZQQ010000229.1 GCA_902783355.1 uncultured bacterium | reverse complement strand
CTGATCGGCGAGAAGCACGACATCACCGCCGTGGACGCCGTCGTCAGCAAGACGCGCGCCCCCGAGGGCGCCGTCGTCACCGCCACGAAGACGCTCGGCCCCGGCGAAGACCCCGCCGACTACTACGTCACCTGGGAGTTCTCCCCCGACGTGGCCTTCGAGGTAAGCGAGGACGGCCTGACCGCCACCTTCACCATGGTCGACGATGACCTCGCCGTCACCTGCCATGCCGAGAAGCGCAGCTACGAGGTGGAGACTGGCGGCACCGCCACCGCCAGCAGGTCGCCCGCCGCAAAGGGCGAGGAGATCACCCTGACGGCCGTCCTGCCTGAAGACGCCGCCCCGGACGACTACGAGGTCGCGTGGGAGCTTTCGCCCTTGCCGGGGGACCTGACGACAGTGGACGACCCCGAACACGGCCTCTTCACCGCCACCTTCACCATGCCCGCAGAGAACATCACGGCCGAAGCCGTCCTGACGCAGGTGCGCATGAACCTCGCGCTTTCGCTGAAGGCGGGCTGGAACATGGTCTATCTGCCCATCGTCCCGAATGCGGATTCCGCCGCCGCGCTGGCCACCGTCGAGATGCTGGCCTACCGTCTGGAGGCGGGCGCCCTTGTGCACGCCGACAGCCTCACGGGCGGCGTCTTCCACTGGGTCTACGTCGCCGCCGACACCGGCGAGATCGCCCTGCGCGGCGACATCGTCAGCTGCCCGCTGCCGACGCGGCCCTCCTGGACGCCCAGCGGCCTGAACAGCGCGGAGATTCCCGCCGGCCACGACGACCTCGACTGGAACGGCAGCTTCTTCCATATCGCGCCGCCGCCCGCCGCCCTCCCCGGCCAGGGCTATATCCTGCGCCAAAAACCATAATTAAGCTGAGCAGGCGCCCGGCCGCTTGCGAAATTCCAACTTGAGCAGGCGCCCGGCCGCTTGCGAAATTCCAACTTGAGCAGGCGGCACTTTGGCGCCTGCAAACGCGGCGCAAAAAAATCCAAAATAGAAACCAACATGGAACGCAACTACGACTTCCGCGCGCGCCACTGGCAGGTCCATCTTCCCGCCCGCCGCAATCCCGCGCGGGCCGCGCAACCGTCCGAAATCCAGCTTGACGAAGGCTGGAAGCTCGGCTTCCCCGCCGACGCGGGCACCGTCATCGTCAACGCGATGAACGACTTCCAGGACTACCTCTTCGTCTCCATGGGGTTGTCTTTGACGCTGACCCACACGCGCGGGCCGCGCGTGCTGTGGATGGAGGCCAGCGCCGTCCGCAAGCGCGGCTTCGACCTGGATGTCGGCGAGGACGCCGTCACCGTCTCGACAGCGGAGGAGGACGCCTTCAAGGCGGTCGTCCATCTGGAGGACATGATGAATCTGGAGGGCGCGCCAGTCCTTGCCAAAGGGCATTTCGACCGGACGCCGCTCTACGACTACATCGGCATCCACTCCGGCTGCGGCATCGACGACTACAGCGACAGCGAACTGCTGGCGGCCGTCCATGCAGGCTATGACGCCATCAACATCATGGTCAAGGAGTTCGATGTCACGGCGGCAGGGCCGGCCAACATCAACGACATCATCGAGCGGGCGGCCAGATTCGGCATCAAGTCCGTCCTGTTCAACTACATGGAGTGCTACCACCACCCCGACGAGGCCAATGTCCAGCAATATTTCGACGCCATCTACGGCGAACTCTTCCGCCGCTACCCCAAGGCGGTGGCCATCGGCCTCTGCGGCGAATCGCTTGACTTCCCAAGCAGGGACCCGCACACGTCGGGCAAGCCGTACGACAAGAGCGTCACGGACGGCATTCCGGACACGCGCCCCAGCCCGGGCTGGTTCCCCTGCAGCGACTATCCCGCCTATCTGGAGTGCATCCGGAAGGCCGTCCATGCGGTCAAGCCGGAGGCGGACGTCTGCTGGAGCACCTACAACTGGGGCTACGAGCCGCTGGAACTGCGCCGCAAGTTCCTCGAATCCATGCCGAAGGGCCTCTCCCTCAGCGTGACCTACGAGATCTTCTCGAAGCGCGAACTGGAGGGGCTCCAGACGCCCGTGATGGACTACACCATTTCGGCGCAGGAGCCGGGCTACTACTTCACCAGCGAATGCGCGGAGGCGCACAGGCTGGGCATTCCCATCTCCGCCAACTGCAACATCGCGGGCATCGCATGGGACTTCGGCGTCGTGCCCTACGTCCCCGTCCCCTACCGCTGGCTCGTGCGCTGCCGCCGCCTGCGCCAGGCGCATGACGACTGGGGCGTCAGGAACCTCTACGCCACCCACCACTACGGCTTCTGGAACTGCGTCGCCGCCGACCTCGTGAAATGGACGAGCTGGCAGGGCTTCGAGCCGGACTACGACGAACTGCTCCGCAAGATCGCCGTCCGCGACTATGGCGAGGCGAATGCGGCGGCGGTGTTGCGCGCATGGCGTCTCTGGGGCGAGGCGATGGACCACTACACCGCCAGCAACGAAGACCAGTATGGGCCGTGGCGTGTCGGCGCCTCCTACCCGTTCATCTTCCAGCCGAACATCACGCGCACGATGTCGCCAAAGGAAATCCAGTTCCCCACCGCGCCGCACGCGCATTTCGGCTACCAAATCATCAAGACGCTCTACACGCCCTACGAAAACGAGAACCAGACGCCCGGCTTCCTGCGCTATCCCGCAGAACTGCGCGCCCTCCGGCGGATGCTGGCGCTATGGCAGGAGGGGCTTGACGCCGTGCAAGGCCTCAAAGGCACGCCGGAGGGCGACCGCCTGGAGGCGCTTGGCCATTTCATCCGCAACTCCATCCGCACCACCATCCACATCAAGCAGTGGTGGCAGCTCAACATGAAGATGCAGACTTGCGCCACCCGCGAGGCGGCGCTGGCGGTCTTGGACGAAATCGAGGCGCTGGCCAAAGTCGAAATCGACAATGCGCGCGACACGATCCCCGCCGTCGAGACCGACTCGCGGCTCGGCTGGGAGCCAAGCATGGAATATGTGACCGACAGGTGGCACTTGGAATGGAAGATCCGTCAGGTCGAATCCGCCCTCCGCGAAATCGCCACCTATCGCAACTGTCTGAAACTGTAATATAGTGCCCCAAAAAAATTGGACAACGGGGTAAGATGTTCACATGCCAAGGTGAACGCCGCCGCGCACCGTTCCTCTAGACGCCCTCCGTTTCGCAGACCCAAATCGGCGAACTCCAGCAGTAGCGCCCCTTGGCCGTCACCGCCCGCACATAGTAGCAGTCGCAGGGCGCCTCCTGCCGGTAGTCGAAGAGCATCTGCCGGCCGCGGCCGTACAGGATGACGTGGTCCTGACAATTCTTGACAAGCACGACACGCTCGATCTCCTCCGGCGCGGAGAAATCGATCCAGATGTCCTTCGTCTCGCCGCGGGCGATCGAGAAGGCCTCGCCCATGCAGTGGCCGTTGATCCTGAAATCCAGCGACATGCGCTCATGGCCCATGAAGGCGAAGCAGCGACGCTTCTTCAGGGCGTCGAAGATCGCCTCGCGCGTGTTCTCGGTCGCCCAGACGCCTGTCACGCCGCGATAGCACAGCGGATACGGCTCCTCCATCAGGTTGAGGCCGGGCGTGCCCACATGGTCGTCGGAGCCGCCGATGACGCCGAGGCGCGCGCCGCGCCGCAGCGCGTCCTGCCACGAGCCGCCGCGCACCCACGAGTCCTTGTGGAGCGGATGGTCGAAGGACTCCGCGCAGTCGGAGCAGCTGTAGATTTCCATCAAGGGCGGCATCAGCTCCGACGGCAGCGTGGAGAAGTCGCATCCTGCGGAGAGGCAGTAGGAGTCGTGGGGGACCACCAGCACGTCGTCGCGCTGCAGCAAGGCGAACAGCTCCTCCCGCGTGATTTCGCCGTCGCGGACGCCGCGCACCATCTCGCCGCGGCCGCCGCGGTAGTAGATGACAAAGTTGTTCATGTAGGGATAGGAGTCGCGCTCATAGGCCAGCAGTGTCGTAAACCTCTTCGGTTCATAGTATTCCTGCACCTTCTGCTGGATCAGCTCCCACTTGCCGTCGTCCCACAGTTCCGCGCGCCCCACACCGCCATGGTCGTGGTCCGCCAAGGCGCCGAAGTCGAACTTCGCCCTGTCGCGGATCGTCCGGAAGTAGTCGTCAACGCTGACCTCGCGGCGGCCGTCGGAGAGGTTGGAGTGGCCGTGCATCTCGCCGACATAGAGCTTGTACGGCATGGGCGGCGGGTTGAAGTCGTCCTGCGTCGCATTGACCTCCTGCCAGAGCCTGCCAGGGTCGGGATGCTTTCCGCTGTACACCATGTCGGTGAACTTGCGGCATCTGCCTGGCATGTCGATAGAGCGTGCGATTTTCCTTTCCGGATGGTTCATGGGACGTAACTATTCAAAAGGGTAGATTCTTTTTGTGCTGAGCGTTTCGCTGACAGCCCCGAGGCGGCTGAAGGCAAATGACCTGCTGGACAATCTTATTTGATTATTCCGCCGCAACAGTCGTGCACGGCCACGGCCCGTGCACTCAGGACGCCCGCCCTGGACGGCATTTCGCGCTGGCAGCCAAAGATAATCCCTCTTTGCCGTTTTTCACTCCGACGGAGGTCTTTCGCAACCGTTCCCATCGCTCTTATCTCTTGCCGCCTTCCCGCAAGGGCCCAAAGCGATTTTAGGGATGGGAGCGAGTCCGCCCTTGCTGGCGAATTGGCTGCGCAGGGCGGAAGCCCTGCGGCCTTCCTTCCCCTAAAGCAATATCAACTTGCCCAGCGCCGTTCGGCGCGGGCGACGACCTGGACGGCCTTCCTGGACGAACTCCCCATGGCGGTTGTCACCCACATCGCCGCAGCCTCCCACCGCGCCAACGGAGGCCGCACGGCACGCCCATATGACTACGGGAAGGCCCTGGAGACGCTTAAAGAGATGTCACCACCAGTCAAGGAGTGCCTGGAAGAAGCCACCGCTATCTCTGACCGCAACATAGCCGAGGGCATTAATCAGTACGAGAATAG
>CACZQQ010000228.1 GCA_902783355.1 uncultured bacterium | reverse complement strand
GCAATTGAAAGCCGTGCTTGTCCGCCGGTTTATCCGCCGTAGCGTGAAGCGCGAAGGAGGAAGCCTTGGCGAAGGCGGAAGGGCGCGACAGAATGGTTGTTTCACCTACCCTCGTGGGTAACATGGCATTTCAGAACAAGAGGAACACCCCATGATTGAAATCGCGCATTTTTGGAATTGGGACCGTGTGGCCGTGGAGGAGTGGGCGCAGGCGATGCGCCGCTTCGTGGCGTGCGGGCACGACAAGCTGGCGATCAACGCCGACATCGCGCTGCGGATGGCCTTCTCGCCCGCCTTCGTCAAGAAGGTCAAGGAGATGCTGGCGGAAAGCGGCGCCACCTACACCGGCGTGCACGCGCCCTTCGGCGGCCAATGGGACCTGCTGGCGCAGGACGCCTCCTTCCGCCCCGTCAGCCTCCATGTCCACCGTCGCCTCATCGAGCTGCTGCCCGCCGAGTTCGGCGTCCACTCCTACACGATGCACCTGATGAACGATCTCTATCCGGGCACCGCCGACGACGCGGAAGCGGAGATGGGGCGCGTGCTGGAGCCGCTGCTGGAGACCGCCGCCGCGAATGGCGTGACGATCGCGCTGGAGAACGGCTTCCAGCCCATCGACCTGCCAGGCACCATGCCGCGCTATATGCGCCGCTACGCCTCTGCGAATCTCGGCTGCTGCCTCGACCGCGCCCACGCCAACGTCATCGCGCACCGACGCGGCGCGCGCCTCGACGACTACATCGACGCGCTCCTGCCGTATATCGTCGTCTGCCATCTGCACGACAACGACGGCGAAGCGGACCGCCACTGGGTCCCCGGCGAGGGCGTCATCGACTGGGCGCACTACATGCCGCGCCTGGCGTCCGCCCCGCGCCTCCAGAGCCTCCAGAACGAAAGCCATTCCGACGGCTGGCCGATTGAGGCCCTCTGCCGTCGGATCGACGAGACCCTGCGCGTCTGCTGACATCGCCGCCGCCTTGCCGCCATCAAACCGCCTCACCCCACAGGAATACGCCGCCATGGCCTGCAAGAAGCTCTACCTCATCCAGCCGCTGCCCATCGGCACCATCAGCCCCTTCATCTACGGACACTTCACCGAACATCTGGGCGGCGTCTTCTATGACGGCCTGTGGGTCGGCGAGGACTCGCCCATCCCCAATGTCCATGGCTTCCGCAAGGCACTCGTAGATGCATTTAAGTTATTGCACCCCAGTGTGTTACGTTGGCCAGGCGGCTGCTTTGCGGAGTGCTACGACTGGCGCGACGGCATCGGGCCGCGCGAACAGCGCCCCGCCCGTGTCAGCTGGTGGTACAAGCATGACGGGCGGATGGAGCCCAACCAGGTCGGCACCCACGAGTTCGTGGACTTCTGCCGCCTTGTGGGCGCGGAACCCTACATCGCCGCCAACATCACGACGACCACGCCGCTGGACATCCGCGACTGGGTCGACTACTGCAACGCGCCGCGCGGCAGCACCGCCTACGCACGGCTGCGCGAGGCCAACGGCGCCCCCGAACCCTTCAACGTCAAGTTCTGGGGCGTGGGCAACGAATGCTGGGGCGGAGGCGGCGACATGGAGCCGGAGACATACGCCCACGAATACCGCAAATACGCCATGGTCCTGAGCAACTCGCTGCCCGGCCTGAAGCTCATCGGATGCGGCCCCTACGGCACGAGACGCTGGCACTGGACGGAACGCTTCCTCCGCGTCTTCGAAAGCTCCGCCCGCCAGATGGACGGCCTCTCCGTCCACTACTACTGCGACCGCAGCAGCGGCTGCCTCGACTTCAACGCCGACCAGTTCTACGACATGCTCTTCCAGGCCGCCCACATGGAGGAGGTCGTCACGCGGGCCTGGAATCTCGTCTGCGGCTTCGGCTGCCAGAAGGAGTGCCCGCTGGTCGTGGACGAATGGGGCGCGTGGCATCCCGATGGCTCCGGCCCCACCAAGGGCTACAACCTCTACGAGCAGCAGAGCACCATGCGGGACGCGCTCGTCGCCGCAATCACCCTCAACATCTTCAACAACCACTGCGACAAGGTGAAGATGGCCAACGTGGCGCAGCTGGCCAACAACCTGCAGACCCTCTTCCTCGCCCACGGAAGCGACTTCATCGTCACGCCCACCTACCATGTCTTCGACATGTTCAAGGAGCATCAGGGCGCGACCGCCCTCCAGACCGCCTTCGACCGCGAGGAGATCGCCTTCGAGCATCAGGAGACCCACAAGGAGGCGAAGATCGCGAAGCTCTCCGTCAGCGCCTCCGTCAAGGAGGGCGCGCTCCTGCTGACCGTCGCCAACTGCAGCCTCGACCAGCCGGCGGAACTGGAACTGGCGCCCGTGGGGATGGCGCTGAAGGGCGACGCCGAACTCACCTTGCTCACGCACGAAGACCCCCACGCCTGCAATACCTTCGAGGCGCCGAAGACCATCGCGCCGCAATGCACGGAAGGCAGGGCCGACGTCCTCCGCGTGCCGCCCGCCTCCATCCTTTCAGCGCGCATCAGGCTGGCATAGGCATAACATCAACGGTCTGAATAAGTTAAATCATCCCACAGTTCATCCGGCAAGGCCGTTACTCCGTCCGCGTGACTGCCGTCGAGCGGTATCTGGCGGGGGAGACGCCCGTGTATTTGCGGAAGGCCTTGGAGAAGGCGTATCGGTCGGAGAAGCCGCATTCGGCGGCGATGTCGGGGATGCCCTTCTGGCCGGCGACCAGGAGGCTGCGTGCGTTCTCCAGCCGCAGCTCCATCGCGTAGCGCTTGGGCGAGGAGCCGACCTCGCGCTTGAAGCAGCGTTGGAAATTGCTGGCCGACATGCCGATGATGCGGCACAGCTCCGCGTTGTCGAGCCCCTGTCCCAAGAGGCCGATGGCGCGCTGGATGCGGTCGTCCACGGGATGCTCACCGAGGGCGAAGCGCTCCTTCGGGATGGCCGCCAGCGCCGAGAAGAGCAAGGCGTAGATGGCGGTGCTCTGCGGGGCCTCCGTCTTC
>CACZQQ010000227.1 GCA_902783355.1 uncultured bacterium | reverse complement strand
GCGGCGTCCAGCCTGACGGCGACCACGCGGACCGTCGTCTGGCCGGCGGCGTCGCCCAGCAGCCTCAGGCGGCTGCCGAGCCTCAGGCCGGCGGCGCTGCCCCTGTCCACCAGGGCCAGCTGGACCTCGGCGTCCACGCGCGTGAGGGCGCAAGTCGTCTCGGCGGCGGCGGGCGGCGGCGCCTCGTCCGCCTGGAGGCACTTGAGGCATCCGGCGAGGGCGTCCTCCAGGGCCTTGAAGCGCCTGTCGCACTCCTGGCGGAGGGCGGCGCTGGGCTGGCAGATGTCCATCATCGCCGTCACCGCGCCGCTGCATTCGCGCAGGCGGCCGCCCGTCTGGAGGATGCCCCTTCGGACTTCGCCGAGGGCCTCCAGGAGCTGGAGGCGTTCGGCGCTTCCGCCGGCGGCGCCTTGCCCCCCCCTCAGGAGGTTGGCGGCGCCCAGTTCCATCCGGGCCAGGGAGGCGCCCTGCTCCTCCGTCCGCATCACCATTTCGGCGTAGCGGCTGCGGAGCTGGGCGAGCTCCTCGCGGGCGGCGGCCAGCTCCTTTTCAAGGGCGGCCTTCTGCTCGGCGAGGGTGCGGTTCTCGGCACGGGCCTCCGCCAGATACTGCCGAAGCTCGATGAGCTCCTCGGCATGACCGGCGCGCCCGTACGTAAGGATGCATAATATAAGCGCAGTCAGGAAATTTGTCCACAAAAAAAGCGTTTTTTTTCTGAAGTCCGTCATGGGGGGCTTGTTCAGAGGACGATTTCCGTGATTTTCCAGGGGGGCAGCGCGACCTGGCTTCTCCTCCCCGCGAAGGAGACGGGGCAGGCGCCCTCCCCCGCGCCGCGGCGCTGCAGAAGCAGCTTCAGCCGTCCGTCGGCCTGGAGGGCCGCCTGGTGGCACTCCACCTGCGGATCGCCGATTTCAAGGAGGGAGCCCGTGGGCGGCAGGGCGGGCGCCTGTGCGCCGTGGCTCCAGCCGAGAAGGACCTGGGGCGGCGCCTCGTGGCGTCTGGCCAGGGCCGCGATGTCGTCGGGGTCGGCGCAGATGACGATGTCGAAGTCAAGTTCGCCGCATTCGCAGGGGCGCGTCGGGTCGGCGGTTCCGTCGGGGTCGAATGTGTCGCAGGAGTAGGTGCAGGCCTTGTCGAGCGTGTAGGTGAAGAAGCCGCCCATGTTGTCGAAGCTGTAGCCGGCGGTGGCGGCGAAGCCGAAGCCGCCGCCTTCGCCGCCGATGACCCTGGCGTAGCGCAGGCCGGGCACCTGCCCCGTCTCGCCGCCGCGCTCCACTTCGCCGCCGGGCACCTCGTAGACGACCGACGCCGCCTGCGGCATCCGGAGCTTGACGCGTGAGGCGCGCTCGTCGCGCACGAGGCGGCACTTCAGGACGGCATGGCTTTCGCCGCGGCAGACGGCGGCGACGACTTCCAGACGCGAGCGGGCGCCGACGAACTCGACGAAGAGGCGCGCGACCTCCGGCCCCTTATCTATATATTGTACTGTACGGATGGTCCACGTCTCCAGCAGCTCCTGCAGGTTGACGGAATCGGGCTGCTCCTCCATGCCGCCCCATGAGCCGTAGGAATCGCGGTAGCGCGCGACGGAGCGGGGCACCCTGCGTCCGTCCAGCGTCAGGAGCATCTCCTGCGCGCCGGGCCGCGCCTCAAGAGCGACGCGGCCGTTGCCGATGGCGAAGCGCGCGACGCCGTTCCGGCAGGCCGTGGCGGCGCCGGCCGCGGGGGCCTCGGGGCGTTCGGGCTTCTCTGCATAGCCGGCGGTGACCATCTTCCAGCCGCAGGGCGGCAGGGCGGCGTGAAAGGCGAAGCGGCGCCGCCAGACGAATTCGTGCAGGGAGTTGCACTCCACGCGCAGGTCCTGGAAGGGCAGCGCACGGCCGTCGCCGTCGCGCAATTCCATGACGCGCTGGCCGGCCTCCTTGCCCAGGGCCGTCAGCGGACGGTAGTCGAGCATCATCTCGGCCTCCAGCGTCCCCTCCCACGGATAGGGCAGCGGGTTGTAGAAGAGCAGCGGCACCGCGTCCGGCAGGAACCTGTCGTGGG
>CACZQQ010000226.1 GCA_902783355.1 uncultured bacterium | reverse complement strand
GAGGTGGCCCCGCAGGACGCCGCGTGCGCGGAGCGCCTCGCCGCCCTGGCGGAGCGCGCCCCGCAAACCTTCGACGAAGGCCTCCAGCTGCAGCTCATCGTCCACACGCTCTTGAAGGCGCAGGCGGGCGACGCGGACGCCCTTGGCCGCATGGACCAGTACCTCTGGTCTTTATGTATTAAGGACGCGCGCGCGCGCGAGGAGACGCTTGAGGCCGTCTGCCAGGTCTTCGCGCTGACCTACCACGGGGCGGTCACCAACATCGCCATCGGCGGCGTGACGCCTTCGGGCGAGAATGCGGAGAACGAGCTGAGCTATCTCTTCCTGGAGGCGGTGGGAAGGGTGCACATCCCCTCGACCAACCTCTCCGCACGCATCGGCCGCGCCTCCTCCGACAAGTTCCTTCTCGCCTGCATCGACCTGATTGCGACGGGAATCGGCTTCCCCGCCGTCTTCAACGACCACGTGAACATCCCCATGCTGCAGCGAAACGGAATCCCGCTGGAGGACGCCCGCGACTACGCCTTCGTGGGCTGCGTGGAGACCGTCCTGCCCGGCCGCCAGGTCCCCTGGAGCGACGGCCGCTTCAACATGCCCGGCGTCTTCTGCGAATGCATGGCGCAACTGCCCGAATGCCGCGACTTCGACGCCTTCCTCAACCTCTTCAGGCAGAAGCTCAACGAAGGCGTCAGCAAATATATCGTTGACTACGAGAGATTTCTGGCGCAGTATCCCGTGGAGCAGTATGCCATGCCCTTCCTCTCCGCGCTGGTGCGCGACTGCATCGGGCGCGGGCGCGACGTCAACGACGGCGGCCCCGAGTTCCCGCGCTTCCACGGCGTCGGCATGATGGGGCTTGGCACCATCGCCGATTCGCTGGCCGCCGTCAAGAAGCTCGTCTTCGAGGAGAAGCGCATCACGCCGGAGGAACTGCTGCAGGCCCTCAAGGACAACTTCAAGGGGCACGACATCCTGCGCGGCATGCTGCGCAACTGCGCCCCCAAGTACGGCAACGACGACCCCTACGTGGACAGCCTCGCCGCGAAGGTCGTCGAGTTCGCCTCCCACGCCTGGGCCGACAGACGCTTCGCCGACGGCGGACGCTTCTTCAGCAGCATGGCCTCCAACATCCAGAACGTCTCGACGGGGCGCGAGACGCCCGCCACGCCTGACGGACGCCTCGCCGGCGAGCCGCTCTCCGACGCGGCCTCCGCCAGCTGCGGCTGCGACCGCGAGGGCACGACCGCCCTCATCAACTCCATCACGACCCCCGACTACTCCGCCCAGAACTGCACCGTCGTCAACATCCGCTTCCTGCCCGACATGCTCAAGGGCGAAAGCGGCCGCCAGCGCATGCTGACCGTCCTGCGCAAGTTCATCGAGGCCGGCGGCCACGAACTCCAGTTCAACGTCACGGACAACGGCGTCCTGGAGAAGGCCATCGCCGAGCCGGAGAAGTACGCCGACCTGCTGGTGCGCGTCAGCGGCTTCTCGGGCTACTTCACGCGCCTCTCGCCAGGCGTCCAGAAAGACATCCTCCACAGAAACATCCATGCCTCCTGAAGCCCCCCTCCTGCGCGTGTCGTCCATCCAACGCTCCTGCGCCGACGACGGCCCCGGCATCCGCACGACAGTCTTCCTGCAAGGCTGCCCGCTGCACTGCCCGTGGTGCCACAATCCGGAGATGCGCCCCTTCGCGCCGCGCGTCTCCTTCCAGCCCACCAAGTGCCTCGGCTGCGGCGCCTGCAAGGAGCTGGCGCCCTCCACGCGGTGCCGCCGCAATCCGTCGGCCGCCTGCACGGCCTGCGGAGCATGCGCGGCGGCCTGTCCGGGCGGCGCACTCTCCCTGCTGGGACGCCCCATGACGGCGGCGCAGATCATGGCGACCGTCCGCCGCGACAAGTTCTACTACGACGCCACGGCGGGCGGCCTGACCCTCTCGGGCGGCGAGCCGCTGGCGCAGCCGGAGGGCGCCCGCGCCCTGCTGGAAGCGTCACGGCAGGAGGGCATCGGCACCGCCGTCGAGACCTCCGCCGCCGTCGCGACGGAGACGCTGCGCCCCTTCGTCGGCCTCGTCGACCACTGGCTGGTGGACGTGAAGGCCTCCCGCGAAGCCTACGAGCGGCTGACGGGACTGGCCGCAGAGAGGCTGTGGGCCAACCTCTCGCTCCTCTCGCAGGCAGGCGCCGAAATCACCCTGCGCACGCCGATGGTCATGGGCTACAACGTGGACGACGGCCTCCTCGCCTTCCTGAAGGAGTGCCGCGCCCTGCCGAACGTCCGTCGCGCAGAGCTTCTCCCCTACCACGACATGGGGCGCGGCAAGGCCGCCATGGCCGGCCTCCCCGAGGCCGAATGGAGCCGCATGGCCGTGCCGCCGACCGACCTGCTCGCCCAATGGCGGAAAGAACTTGAATAACATATAACTCCTTGCAAATGAATGACTTCTACAAAATCGAGTACACCTCCTCCGTTGACGGCGTGCAGGACTGGGCGATGCGGCGCGAGGGCGCGGCGGGAAGCCCGCTCGTGGTCGTGCTCCACGGCCACGGCAGCCATGGCGACCAGCTGCTGACGCGGCGCGACGTCGCGGAGACATGGCTGCCGCGCCTGCGGCAGGCCGACTGCGGCGTCCTCTGCCCCAACCTGCGCGACAACGCATGGATGTCCCCCGCCGCCACGGAGGACCTGGCGGCCATGCTGCGGCGCGAGCGCGAGGCCGTCCCGAACCGCCACCTCGTCATCACAGGCGGCTCCATGGGCGGCACAGGCGCCCTCATCTTCGCCATGCGCCACCCCGAACTGACCGACGCCTGCCTCGCCGTCGGCGCCGCCACCGCCCTGGACGACTACATGGCGTGGCTGGCCGAGCCCGGGCGGGGGCTTGACAGCCTTCTGGAGGCCCTTCAGGCCGCCTATCCGGACAAGGCCGCGCGGGACGCCCACAGCGTCGCCCTCCACGCCGACGCCCTCCCCGCCGTCCCCATCTTCTTCGCCCACGGCGGCGCGGACGAGATCATCCCCACGGAGCAGGCGCGGCGCCTTGCGTCGCAGATGGCCGCCCGCCCCCACTTCCGCTATGTGGAGGTCGCCGGCGGCAACCACGACTCCCCCCTCTGGCTCTATCCGGAGGCTCTGGAGAAGATGCTGTAGTTTCCCCGACAAAGCGCTTTGGCCTGAATGGCCAGTTGCTGAAGGCAAGAGGATGGGACAGATGAGACAAATGGGACAAATGGGACGGGGCTCTCTGTCCCACAAGTCCCACGCCCCCGCCTTCAGCGACAGGCGCCCCCGACAAAGCGCTTTGGCCTGAATGGCCAGTGGCTGAAGGCAAAAGAATGGGACTTGTGGGACAGATGAGACAAATGGGACGGGGCTCTCTGTCCCACTCGTCCCACTTGTCCCACCTGTCCCACGCCCCCGCCTTCAGCGACAGGCGCCCCCGACAAAGCGCTTTGGCCTGAATGGCCAGTTGCTGAAGGCAAGAGGATGGGACTTTGTGGG
>CACZQQ010000225.1 GCA_902783355.1 uncultured bacterium | reverse complement strand
GCCCCATGAGGGCGCCGTAGACGCGGCCCGTCTTGCCGCGCGTCAGCTCCGCCACGTCGGGATTCTTCTTCTGCGGGATGAGGCTGGACCCCGTGGTAAAGGCGTCGCCGATCTCGATGAAGCCGAACTCCTGGCTGAACCACAGCACGAGGTCTTCGGAGAAACGGGAGAGATGCATGGCCACGAGCGCGAGGTCCGACAGGAACTCCGCCAGCACGTCGCGGTCCGCCACCGCGTCCATCGAGTTCTGCAGGACGGCCTCGAAGCCGAGGTCGCGCGCGACGGATTCGCGGTCGAGGGGGAGGGTGCAGCCCGCGATGGCGCCTGCCCCCAGCGGGAGGCGGTTGATGCGGTGGCGGCAGTCCGACAGCCGCTCGCGGTCGCGCTCGAACATCTCGACGTAGGCCAGCAGATGGTGCGCGAAGAGGACGGGCTGCGCGTGCTGCAGATGCGTGAAGCCGGGCATGACGAGGCCGTCGTTGGCGTCCGCCAGCGTCCAGAGCGCGCGCTGCAATTCGCGGATGAGGCTGCGGACGGCGTCGTCCTCCGCCCGCAGGAAGAGGCGTTCGTCGGTGGCGACCTGGTCGTTGCGGCTGCGGCCCGTGTGGAGGCGCGCGCCGGCGGGGCCGACGAGTTCCGTCAGGCGCGCCTCGATGTTCATGTGGATGTCCTCCAGCTCGGTCTTGAACTGGAAGGCGCCGCCGTCGATCTCCGCCTTGACCTGCTCAAGCCCAGCGACGATCTTGTCGGCGTCCTCCTGCGGGATGATGCCCTGGCGGGCGAGCATGCGGGCATGGGCCTGGCTGCCAAGGATGTCGTAGGGATAGAGGCGGCGGTCGTAGGAGATGGACTGCGAAAGCTGCAGGACCAGCTGGTCGGTTCCGGTCGCGAAGCGGCCGCTCCAAAGGGCTTGCTTCTGGGTGGACATGGGCGTGGGTTACTCCTCGCGTGGCGGCTTGCCGCGGTGGAGGATGCAGTCGATGAGGTGGGTTGCGGCGATGGTGACCTGGCTGTCGTCGAAGCCGGCCGTCGTCAGTTCGCGGTAGAAGGCCTCCGTCAGCATCTTGACCACCTTGGCGGGGTTGCTGATGGAGGCCGAGACGACCTGGTCGCCGGCGGAGGGCAGGGCCTTGACCTCCTTGGCGGTCGGGTCGGGCCGCTCCTCCTCCAGGACGGCCTCCATGTGCTGCCGCGTGTTGGCCAGGAAGCGGCGGTTGATGATGTCGTTGGCGCGGCCGTTCTCGATGATGAGGGAGGCGAAGGGCGCCAGCAGCGAGAAGAGCTTCATGCGGAGGGGCTCGTTGGCGGTCTGCGGGTCGCGCGCGCCGCCGGCGAAGAGGAGCCCGATGCGGTTCCCCTTGTAGAAGAGGGGCGTCGTGATGATGGGGAAGCGGATGCCGTCGATGCCTGAATCCACGCCGCTGATGCTGTGGATGTGCTGGATCTTCAGCAGCAGCTTCTGCATGTTGTCGGGCACCTCCAGGGGGAAGCCCACGCGCGCGATGCCGTTCTCAAGGCCAGTGGCCGCCCGCACGATGAAGAGCTGGCGCCCCTCGTCCAGCAGCAGCACGGCCGCCTGCGTGGTGTCAAGCAGACGGCAGGTCGTGTCCACGACAAGGCGGAGCCCCTCGTCCAGCGTATGTGGTGCATTCAGCGCACGCGTGATCTCCTCGATGGCGTTCAGCGTGCGGTTGATGGCGTCGTTGTCCATGTTTGTCAAAACCTGTCGGTCAGTTGAGGATCTTGAAGACGGCGTTTTCGAGGGCGACGGGGGCGGGGACGGCGGCGTCCACGGTGCTGCGGAGGGCGTCCCGCACCGCCAGGATGGCGGCCAGAAGCTCCTGCGGCTTGAAGCGCAAGGCATTCTCCGCCTGGAACTTGGCTCTCCATGGATTGAGGCCGGCCGCCGTGAGGCCCTCCTCTTGCATGGCCTTCTTCTTCTCCGCCGGAAGCCCGTCGAGGAAGTTCTTGAGGGCCATGCTGTCGCGCAGGCGGGCGGTCGCCATGAGCAGCCGCAGGGCGAGATATTCGCGGAAGAGCTTGCCCAGCTGCAGCAGGAGTATCCGCGCGACGCCCTCCGGCTGCTTCTCCTGCGCCAGCAGCCTCTCGATGAGGGAGAGGGTCCCGGGGAGGTCGCGCTTGCCGACGATGTCGCCGAGGGACCAGGCCTGCTGCTCGCCCTGCGCGCTGCAGACCTCGCGCACGTCGTCGACCGTGATGGGCTTGCCTGGCCCGCCGACGTAGCAGAGCAGCTTCTCAAGCTCCCCCTCGATGAGGCGCGTGTCGCCGCCGAGGGCGTCCGTCAGGGCCTCGCGGACTTCGAAGGGGAGGGTCATGCCCTTGGCGTTGGCGACGCGCTGCAGGCAGCCGGCCATCTCCTCCCGCCAGCCGCGCTTCATCATGTCGGGCTTCTTGCAGGAGATGACCTGCCCGTTGGCGGCGCAGGCCTTGGCCAGCGCCATGCGCGCGTCGCAGCCCGGCCCGTCGATGAGGAGGAAGATGTCGGGCGGCAGCGGCTTGGCGAGGCGCGCCGCCAGCGCCTTGAGCCCCAGCGGGTCGCTCGACTTGGCGCGCCCCTCCGCGGCCAGTCCCGTGAAGTGCTTCAGCCAGACGGTCTTCCTGCCGCCGAGGAAGGAGGGGGACTGGATGGCGTTGATGGCCTGCCGCACCAGCTCGGCGCGCGGGCCGCGCTCGTCCTCCGAGATGATGTCGATGGCAAAGTCGTCCGGCTCCTCCCCCGCCAGGGCATGGAAAAGCTCCTCCGCGCGCGCCTCGATGGCGGGCTCGTCGTCGCCCGTGACCAGATAGAGCTGGCAGGGCTTCTGGGAGGCGGGGGCGGCCATGCGGCGGCTACTCCTCCGTGATCTCCAGCATCCAGGCGGTGCCGGCGGCGCATTGGACGGAGAAGGTGACCGCTTCGTCGCCGTGCAGCCAGCCGAGGGCCTGGCTGCCTTGCGCCCGCAGATAGCGGCGCAGGAGGGCCCTGCCTTCGGCGTCGGTGGCGACGACCTCCGCCGTGCCCTCGCCGCGCTGCGAGAAGATGACGCGGACGGTGTCCTGCTTGGGCTTGTAGTCGAAGGTCATGGGGGCGTCGCCCGCCCAGACCGCCAGCTTCTTGGGCGTCAGGGAGGTCCGCTCCTGCTTCCAGGTGCGCAGGCGCCATTCGCCGACGGATTCAAGGTACTGGTCGATCTCGACGACGCACTCCCCCTGGCTCTCGATGAGCAGGGAGAGCTTCTCGAGGTTGCGCACGGTGGTGCTGTCGGTGGTGCGCAGGTGCTGCGTGGAGACGAGCACCTTGGGGGCGCGCGGCTTGGCGCTTTCGTCGATGAGCGTCACCTTCACGGCGCCCTTGACGGGCGAGCTGCAGCGGATGACGGCCTCGTCGCCGAAGAGCGGCACGGTCGCGGTGCGCATCAGGCCGTTGCTGCGCCACGAGTAGGTGCGGCGGACCCACTGGTAGTCGCCGGCGGCGAGAAGGCCGGCCGTGCAGGCCAGCAGAATCATCACAAGCGGAAGACGAAGTTGCTTCATGGTTGAACCTCCTTATTGTTGAATTCCGATGACGGTCAGGAGCGGCCGCTTCCAGCCGGGAATCTCCTGCTGGGTGCCGTGGACCTCCACTTCCTGATGCTCCCACTCCTGGAGCGGCAGATGGGGGGCGGTCAGATAGCAGAGCGGCGCATAGCGCCCGTCCTTGATTTCGCAGAGCGCATGGGTCGCCTTGCCCACCGCGTTCTTGCCCATCGGCATCAGAATGCCCCTGTAGGCGTGGACCTCCATCGCGACCGCCTGCGGCTCGCCGGCCGCCTCAAGCTCCTTGGTGGTGGCCGCCAGCTGCTCCTGGAGGGCGGCCTGCTCCTGGCGGGCCTGCTCCAGCTTGGCGCTCTGCTCCTGCTGCTCGGCCTCCAGACGCGCATTCTCCTCCTTGAGGGCCGCCAGACGCGCCTGCTCGGCCGCCGCCTGCTCCTGCCGCGCCGCCGCCAGCTTCGCCTCCAGCTCCTGGCGGCGCTTGTCGGCCTCCGCCTGCTCCTGCCGGAGCGCCGACAGCTGCGCCTCAAGCGACGCCGCGTCCTGGCCGCCGGCCTGCGCGCTCTCCCGCGCCTTGGTCAGCTCGGCGCGCAGGGCGTCCTGCTTCTCCCGCTCCGCCTTCAGCTCGGCCAGGGCCGCCGCCGCCGCCGCCATCTGCTCCTGGACGGCCGCCTGCTCCTTGCGGGCCTGCTCCAGCTTCGCGCTCTGCTCGCGCTTCTCCGCCTCAAGGCGCTCCGTCTCGGCGCGGATGGCCAGCAGCTTCGCATTCTCCTCGCGGGTGGCGGCCTCCATGCGCTCGCGCTCCAGCCGGAGGACCTCCGCCCGCTCGGCGGAGGCCGCGACCTCCGTCTTCAACGCGGCGATGGCCTTGTCCAGCGCGACCTGGCGCGCCTCCTCGTCCGCCTTGCGCTGCGCCGCCTCCTGCACCTTCTGGACGGCGGCGGCCGCCGCCTTTTCGGCGTCCAGCTGCTCCAGCTTGAGCGTCTCGGCCTCCTTCCGCGCGGCGTCGGCAAGACGGGCCGCCTCGGCGCGGCTGGCCGCCAGCTTCTCGGCGGCGGCCTTGGCCTCGGCCTCCCAGCGGGCGGAGTCCTCCTGGACTTCGCGGGCGCGGGCCTCGGCCTCCTTCTTCTGCTGCAAAAGCTCCTGCTGGCGGCGCTCCTCCTCCATGATGGCCTTCTCGCGGGTGACGGTGGCCAGCTGCGCGCGGGCGACGGCGGCCTCGCGGAGCGCCTCCAGCCGCTGCGCCTCCTGCTCCAGCTGCGACACCTGCGCGCTGTACTGCTTGGCGGCGTCCTGCAGTTCGGCGGACTGGCGCTGCAGGTCGGCCAGCTCCTGCTGCTCCTTCTTGAGCGCCTCGACCTGCTGGGCGTGCTGCTGCTTCAGCGCGTTCCGCTGGGCCGCCAGCGCCTTCTCGGCGTCGGAGGCCTCCTGGACGGCCGGCGCGGGGGGCGGCGTCACCTCGGCAGGCGCGGCGCCCACCGCGGGCTTCTGGACGGCGAGGAACTGGGAGCTGACCCAGGCGGTGGCGTCCTCGGGGGCGCGGACGCGCACCCAGTCGCCGTCCGTCATGTCGCGCTCCAGGGCCTGCCCCTTCTTGGCGTTGTAGAAGGGGGTGAAGGAGGCGCCCGGCCCCGTGTAGACGGGGCAGGGGTCCGCGACCACCTGCGAGGCGTCGTCGAGATTCTCCTTCCGCACCCAGCCCATGATGCGCACGGGCAGGACGATCTCGCTCCAGCCGTCGTTCTCCGAGACGACCTCCACCTGCTGGCCGTTCTTCAGGATGGCCAGGCGTTCGTAGTAGGTCGCGGGGCGGGCCCGGAGGGCCACGTCGGTCCCGTTGACGAAGCGGGTTTGCCCTGCGCCCAGGGCGTTCAGGCAGAGGCAGAGGTTGAGCAGCCAGAGGATGGTGGTCGGGAGGATGAGGCGCCGGATGGTCATGGCAAGGGGACTCCTTGGTGGGGAAGGCGTGATGGTGGGAGGCGTGCGCTACGGAAAAAGAGCCGCAAGAGAACACAATTTATCACGGATTGCGCGGATTGCGCCCGCGCGCGTGCGAATTTCTTTAGGGGAAGACGTTGTTTTTTCGTTGTCGCCTTCGTCCGCTTTGGGAAGGCGGCTCGTGCCAGGCGGCGAGGCAGGGCGACCGCCGCGAGTTACATTCTCGTCCTCCGGATTGGCCGGAGCTTCCGGATTGGCCGGAGCTTCCGGATTGGCCGGAGCTTCCGGATTGGCCGGAGCTTCCGGATTGG
>CACZQQ010000224.1 GCA_902783355.1 uncultured bacterium | reverse complement strand
TCGGGCAGCGCGTCGAGCGCCTCCTGGATGGTGAAGTGGATTTCGTGGTGGACGGTGCCCAGGGCCTCGGCCGCCTTGCGGGCCGCCAGCAGGTCGGGCGAATCCTCCAGGCCGATGGCGAAGGAGTGGAGGCGCGGCCACCACGCCTCCTGCGCGCCGCCGCTCTCGATGCGCCCCCGCGCGAACTTGGCCACGATGGCCGCGATGACGGACGAGTCCAGGCCGCCGGAGAGCAGCACGCCGTAGGGCACGTCGCTCATCATCTGGCGCCGCACCGCCTCCTCCAGCGCCGTGCGCAGCTCCGCGACGGAGGTCGGGTTGTCCTTGACCGCCTCGTAGTCGAACCAGTCGCGCCTGTACCAGCGGGCAGGCTCCGCCATGCCGTCCGCGAAGAGATGGCCCGGCTGGAACTCGCGGAAGGAGCAGCAGACGCCCTCCAGCGCCTTGAGCTCGGAGGCCACGTAGTAGCGCCCGTCCGCGTCCCACCCCTCGTAGAGCGGGATCACGCCGACGGGGTCGCGCCCCACGAGGAAGGCGTCGGTCTGCGTGTCGTAGAGCGCGAAGGCGAAGATGCCGTCCAGCCTGTCGAGAAAGTCCTTTCCATATTTGATGTACAGCGGGAGGATCACCTCGCAGTCCGACTGCGTCTGGAAGGCGTATTCTCCCGCCAGCTCCCGCCGTATCTCCTGGTGGTTGTAGATCTCGCCGTTGACCGCCAGCACGTAGCGGCCGTCGGGGCTGTAGAGCGGCTGCTTGCCTGAAAGCGGGTCGACGATCGCCAGACGCTCGTGGGAGAGCATCGCATGGCCCCCCTCGAAGACGCCCGACCAGTCCGGCCCCCGGTGCCGTATGCGCCGCGACATCTGCAGCAGCTGCCTCCGCAGCGCCGCCCCCTGCCCGTCACCCACGCCGAATATGCCGACAAATCCACACATCGCAAAACCTCCCGAAGTGAAATGGAAGCGAAAACGACAACGGCCTGAAATGCAAAACCCGTGCCATGCAGGGGGGAAAGACCGAAACGACAAAATCCGTAAAGAATCGGGCCTTCTTTTACAGAATATGTAATGCATGACCAAAATTTTACATGCTTCCGTTGGAATTGCGCGAAGCCGCCGGAAGAGGCGTCGAAAGGCATACGCGCGCGTGAAGAACCCGGTTTGGCATATATATTGCACACGTGCCCCGTCCCGGACGTGCTTTCTAGCGTCTTCCGGGCTCCGGTTGTTTCCTTTTTTCAGCAATCCTTTCGAGGAGATACGCCCATGCAAAAACGTTTTGACGCCGTCTGCCGGATATCGGACCGCACGACCGTGCCTGCCGCGCCGCAGGGGTCGATGGTCCTGGAGCACTTCGCCGAGGATGTCTTTGACGTCGCGAAGATGGCGCAGCACCTGTCGAAGACGACCTACAAGAAGCTCGCGGCCACGATCAACGGGATGCAGCCGCTGGATCCGTCGATCGCGGACGAGGTGGCCAGCGCGATGAAGGAGTGGGCGGTCTCCCGCGGGGCGACGCACTACACGCACTGGTTCCAGCCGCTGACGGGCGGGACGGCGGAGAAGCACGACGCCTTCCTGGAGTTCTCCGGCGGCAAGGCCATCTTCGAGTTCTCGGGCAAGATGCTGACGATGAGCGAGCCGGACGCCTCCAGCTTCCCGTCGGGGGGGCTCCGCAGCACCTTCGAGGCGCGCGGCTACACGGCGTGGGACCCGACGAGCCCCGCCTTCATCAAGCGCCACGGCAACGGCGGCACCCTCTGCATCCCCACCGTCTTCTGCTCCTACACGGGCGAGGTGCTGGACCGCAAGACGCCGCTTCTGCGGTCGACGCAGGCGCTCAAGCGCGCCGTGACGCGCCTCATGCGCTGCTTCCATCTGCCGGACGCGCCCGTCAAGGTCACCCTCGGCCCCGAGCAGGAGTATTTCCTCATCGACAAGAAGTTCTACCTGCAGCGGCCCGACCTGCTGCAGACGGGGCGGACGCTCTGCGGCGCGCCGCCGGCCAAGCACCAGCAGCTGGAGGACCACTACTTCGGCAGCATCCCCTCCCGCATCCTCGCGTTCATGACGGACGTCGAGAAGGACCTCTGGCGCCTCGGCATTCCCGCCAAGACGCGCCACAACGAAGTGGCCCCCGCGCAGTTCGAGCTCGCGCCAATCCACGAGGAGCTTAATCTCGCGGTGGACCACAACATGCTTGTCATGGAGGTTCTGAGGCAGACGGCGGACAAGTACGGCCTGGTGTGCCTCCTGCACGAGAAGCCGTTC
>CACZQQ010000223.1 GCA_902783355.1 uncultured bacterium | reverse complement strand
TGGGCAGGAGCTGGTCTTCCGGATAGTCCAGAATGTCGTCCAGCATGGCGAAGACGGTCCTGTGGGGGCCGAAGGCGGACATGGTGAGCAGGCCCGTCTCCGGCGGGAGGCTGTGCGGAAAGGCGTCCGGCAGGGCGCGGCGGACGGCGGCGGCGGCCAGCGAGGTCAGGCGGTCGGCGCGCCGCAGCCCGCAGGAGAGGCGGACGGCCTTGAGCTCCTCTTCGGAGACGTTCCCCAGAATGCAGGCTGTTTTCAGGTTGGGCATAAGCCAAGGATGAGGGCGGTGTTGGAGCCGCCGAAGGCCAATGAGGTCGAGAGGGCGAGGCGCGCGCCATGAAGCGCGTGGTTTTCACGCAAGGGCGGGAAGGCGATGCCCTCCGGAAGCGTCTCGAAACGGTGGCTGCGGACGGCGCGCTGCTCCTCCAGCATGAGAAGCGTGAAGACGGCCTCGATGGCGCCGGCCGCCCCTAACGTGTGTCCTGTCAACGCCTTGGTGGACATGTAGGGGATGCCGTCGGGATAGAGGCGCGCGAAGACGGCGGCCTCCGCCAGATCGTTGGCCTGCGTGCCAGTCCCGTGGGCGTTGACGAAGGCCACGTCGTCGAGGCGGCTTCCCGCCATCGCCAGCGCGCGTCTGATGGCCTGTTCCAGCTGCTTCCCTTCTGGATCGGGCTGCGTGATGTGGAAGGCGTCCGCCGTCTTGCCGAACCCATTGACGGTGAAGGGGATAGATTCCTTGACGGGTGCGTCGGCGCGCGCCATGACGAGGACGCCGGCGCCCTCGCCCAGATTCAGGCCGCGTCGCGCCGCGTCGAAGGGGCGGCAGGGTTCAGGAGAGCAGACGCCCAGTGCGTTGAAGCCGTCCAGCGGGACTTTGTTGAGCTCGTCGGTGCCGCCGGCGATGGCCACGTCGCAGAGGCCCTGTTGCAGCCAGAGATGGGCCAGGCCAATGGCGTCCGCGCCGGAAGTACATGCATTTGAAATGGTTAACTGCGGCCCGTCGAGTTCCAGTTCGCGGTGGATGAGTTCGGCGGGGTTCCCTTCCAGAAAGTGCATGAGAGGGGCTTTGTCCGTTTCTTTGCCGTTGCGCAGGGCGGCGTAGAAGGGGACGCTGTTGAGCTGGCAGGCGGTGGTGGTTCCCATGGCGACGCCGACGCGCAGGCCGCGCAGCTGCGCCTTGCCGAGGCCTGCGTTCGCCAACGCCTCCTCCAGGGCGAGCCGGAGCAGCTGCATGGAGACGCAGCCGGGCTGGTCGGGCTGCCGTTTCAGGTGGGGGACTTCGAAGACAGGCAGGGTCAACTGCGTCTGGAGGCAGGTGGGCGGCACGGGCAGGCGCGGCGTCTCCGCGTAGAGGGCCTTGCGCGTCTCCGGAACACCGATGCCTAGAGCGGATACAACGCCAATTCCTAGAACATGAGAAGGTTGCGGCGTCATGCGCTTTTGTGGGCCTGCACAAAGTCCGCCAAGGTCGCGAAGGTCGCGAAGATGGCGCGGTTGTTCTCCATTTCGCTCTGCGGGATGCCGTATTCGCGCTTGAGCGCGACGACGATCTCGACGGCGTCCAGCGAATCGAGCCCGAGGCCTGTCTTGAAGAGGGGCTCGTCGTCCACGATGTCCTCCGGCTGCTTGTCCTCGAGCTGGAGCCAGAGGATGAGCTTCTTTTTGAATTCCAGGCGGAATTGCGCGGTTTGTTCGTCCATGTGGGCTTCTCCTCTATGAATTGTAGTGGAAGATCTGGTAGGGGTTCTTTTCGATGACGTCCTCGAGCAGCGCCTGATATTGGGCGAGCGCGGGGGCGAAGTCCTCCGGGGAGGGCTTGCGCGGCAGCTGGTAGTCGATGGTGATGGGCGGCGCGAAGAGGTAGTCGATGGAGACGGGATGGCGCCGCATGAGGGTGAAGACAGGGAAGACGGGGACGTTGCAGCGCGCGGCCAGCAGCCACGGGGCCTCGGGGACGCGCACGGTCCGCCCGTGGAGCGTCAGCGTCAGCTGCGAGGGAAGCCCTTCCGGCAGGCGGTCGCCCATGACGCAGAGGACTTCGTGGCGCTCCAGCGCGCCGACGCACTCCAGAAGTCCCCCGAAGGGGCCGCTGTTGTTGATGACGCGGTAGCGCGACCCCTGCAGCAGTTGCCCGAGCGCGCCGTTCTGGTTCTCCTGCGCCAGCAGGTTGACGTTCCTGTCGAGGCTCTCCATGCGGGGGACGGTCGCCTGCCAGCAGCCCACGTGGCTCATCAGCATGATGAAGCCGTTGTCCTTGGCGGCGATGAGCGCCTCCAGGTTCTCAGGATGGACGTCGCGGGTGGGGAGCCTGTGTCCCGTGCGCAGCCAATGGGCCAGCAGGAGGGCCTGGCCCTGGCTGACGATGAGGCGGTAGAAGTGCCAGCGGAGGGCGCGCGCCTTCGGGAAGCGGCTTCGCAGGTAGGGGGTTGCGGCGGCGAAGGCCCTGCGGTCGAAGAGGGCGTAGAAGGCGGCCACGAACCAGACGAAGGCGTTGCAGAAGCGGAGGCCGAGCAGGCTCATGCAGACCTTGAAGAAGCCGATGCCCAGGCCGTTGCCGCGCGTGTCGCTCAGGCTCTGATGGATGGCAGTTTCAGGCATGGGCGCGCTGGATTCTGCGGGCGATGGCGCAGGTGGCCACGCCCGCGATGACGGCGAAGAGCGGCGCGAGCACGAGGCTGCCCAGCAGCCAGTCCAGCAGGCGCAGATGCACCTCGTGGACGATTGTCTGCATGGAGGCCTCCCGCAGGAAGGCGCCATGCCGCATGTAGTGGCCCAGCTCGATGCAGAGGAAGGGCGTCAGCGGCGGCATGTAGAGGTTCTGGATGGCCAGCGCCATGATCTTGTTGAGCTTCAGGCGGATGCAGGCATACAGGATGACGAGCATGTGGCAGGCGAAGAGCGGCAGGACCGCCAGGAAGGTGCTGACGGCGGCGGAGACGCCCAGCATCTCGGGCGTGGCGTTCTCCCGCAGCAATTGCCTGAAAAAGGCGCGCGGGTGCCAGAAGAGCGACGGCTGCCTGGGGGGCTTGGGCACGAGGCGCCGTTTGGGCCACGGGAGGAGCTGGCGGCAGACAAGTCCTGTGTGCAGCAGCGAGAAGCGCAGGTTGTCCACGAAGGGGCGGAAGTGGCTGACGTAGCGCTCCTTCGGCTGGTAGACGGTGCGGATGGGAAGTTCCTTCAGGCGCACGCCGCCCCACAGGAGCCGCACGAGGCTCTCCACGATGAAGGTGTAGCGGCGGCAGAGGCAGCCGCTCTTGAGCAGCGGCTGGACGGGGTAGGCGCGGAAGCCGCTCTGCGTGTCCTGGCAGGTGACGCCCGTCTCCAGCTTGACCCAGAAGTTGGAGAATTTGCGGCCGAAGACGCTGGAGGAGGGCACGTTGGGGACGCCGAAGTCGCGCACGCCCACGATGGCGATGTCGCCCTTTTGTCCCTCCGTTTCAATGAGATGCAGAAAGGACGGGATGTCCTCCGGAAGATGCTGTCCGTCCGCGTCCAGCGTGACGATGTAGTCGAAGCCCTGCGCGGCGAAGTGGGCGGCGCCGTCCAGGATGGCGGCTCCCGCGCCGCCGTTCTTCTCGCGGCGCAGAAGGGAGGCGCCCATGGCGGACAGGGCCGCCCCGAAATCGGACGGCAGGCTTGTGCTGGCGTCGTCAACTACAAGCACGTCATGGAGTTGCTTCTTGCATGCCGCCGCCACGCCCAGGATGGTCTCCGGGTTGTTGTAGAGCGGGATGACGACGGCGGTCTTCACGCGGCGGGTTCCCGTGAAAGGAGGCGGACGGAAACGCCGTCGTCGGCGATCTCGACGGTCATGGTCTGGCGGAGAAGCGCGTCCGAGGCGAACATCTCCTCCAGCAGTTCGGCGGTCTGGCCCTCCGTGTCGGTCTTGATGTAGCGCACGGGGCCGCGGATGCCCAAGGTGATGGCGGCCTCGCAGACGGGAATGGAGGGCAGGGTCGGCACGAAGAGGGAGGCGCGGCCCGTGTCGCGGCCGTTGACGACGAAGTCGTTCCAGTAGAGGCGGTTGTTGTGGGCGCAGCCATTGCCGTTGAGGCCGATGAGCGCGGTGCCTTCAGGCGACCACTCCCTTGCGGCGGAGGCGCACAGGAGGCCGCCCAGCTGCGCGAGGCGCACGTTGTCCGCCGCCCGCCGGAAGTCCGTGAGGTCGCCCTGCACGAAGGCTGCGTCGTCGGTCAGGAGCTGCTTGAGGCCACCCAAGTCCGTGAAGGGGATTTCACGGACGGCCCCTGCGTCGCTGCCGAGGCGCGCCTTTCCTTCCGTGAGGGAGATTGTGCAGAAGGCGGTTGTCCTCATGCTTCTCCTCCCTCCAAGACGATGACGCTGTTCAGGCCGCCGAAGCCCACGTTCAGCGTCAGCAGGCAGTTGCGGCGGATGGGCTGGCTTGCCGTGGAGACGAACCCCTCCGCGCCCTCGGCGGGCTCCCGAAGTCCTGCCTGTTGTGGTAACTCCTTGCGGTGCAAGAAGTTAAGTCCATAGACAATCTGGAGGACGCCTGTCGCGCCAAGCGTATGGCCGATGTTGCCCTTGATGGAAATCAGGGGGACGGCCGTCTCGCCGAAGACCTGGTGGAGCGCGGCGATTTCGGCGTCGTCGTTGTGGAGCGTGCCTGTGCCGTGCCCGATGACGGCGCCAATGGCCGACGGCGCCGTTTCGGCCTCCTGCAGCGTCTGTCGGATGAGGGCCGCCAGCGGGCCGCCCGTGCTGTCGGGGGCGGTGATGTGGGAGGCGTCGCAGGATTCGCGGGCGGCGAGCAGGCGGCCGACGGCGCGTCCGCCGTCCTGCAGGGAGAGGAGCAGCGCGCCTGCGCCCTCGCCCAGGACGAGGCCGTTTCGGTTGCGGTCGTAGGGGCGCGCCGTCTCCTTGGCGTAGGCGCGCAGGGAGGCGAAACCGCTTGTGACGAAGGCGCTTGTGATGTCGAGTCCGATGACGAGGGCGTGGTCGCAGTGGCCGAGGCGGAGGGCGCGCATGGCCATGGCGGCGGCGGTCTGGCCGCTGGCGCAGGCGGCCGCCACAAGCACCGCCCACTCCAGGCCCGTCAGGCGTTTGGCCTCCTCCAGCAGGCGGCCGTTGCAGTCCGGCTCCTCGCCGTCGGGCGCATGCTCAAGCAGGTCGATGGCGCCGACGGTGGTGGCGAGGTAGAGGCGCGTCTGTGGCGGCAGAGGCGGCAGGCGCCTGCAGAGGCGCTCCAGCAGCGCAAAGGCGCGCGAACGCCCCTGCGCGGGCTGCAAGTCCTTGATGACGCCCAATTTGAGTCCGTGCGAATCGAAATGGGCGGGTTCGGCGAAGCACTGCCGTCCGCCGTAGAAGGCCGCCATGGCCTCGGCTGGCGTGTCGCCGGCGGCGGAAAGGCCGTCCGCATGGAGGATGGAGACGGGCCTATCCATGGAACTCTCCATTGGCCCAGCGGCGGAAGACCTCCTCGACGAAGGGGGGCGGCGCGAGGCAGGGCGTGTGGTCGTAGGGGTTGAAGAGCATCTGGACGGTGTAGCCGGTTCCCGCCAGCTCGCCGTTCTCCTTGACGAGCTCGTAGTTGACGTTGAGGCGCGCGCCGCCGCTCCAGACAAGCTCCGCGCGGATGGTGAACTCCTCGTCGAGGTCCAGCGGCGCATAGTAGTCCGCATGGAGCTGCACGATGGGCGCGCCGACATTGTTTTCGCGGTAGGCGGCGTAGGTCAGCCCGATCTTGCGCATCAGCTCCGTGTGCGCCATCTCGAAGAAGCGGGCGTAGTGGCCGTGCCAGCCGATGGCCAGCGCGTCCACCTCGCTGAAGGCCAGGCGGTGCTTCACCTCGTGCACGATGGGCGCAGGGTCGCCGGAAAGGCTCTGGAAATATTTCTTCTTGCGTCTCATGGTTGTCACCTATCCGCCGCTTAATGTAGCCCCCAATGGCGGTTTTTCCTTCTGCGGCCACGAAAATACGGCGCCATCGGCCGAAATTCAGGCATTGCCCAAAGGGCTCTGGCATAGAGTGGATGACCGTCGCAGGCTGCCATGGGAAGGCAGTCGCGTAGCGGCTGTCTTTCGGCAGAAGATATTTTTCGCATCCCAGACTTCTGGCCGCTGCAATCACGGCTAGCTTGTATGGTGCTCCTCCGGGGCGCATAGGGCGAGTCTCATCTTGGCCAGGGGGGGGCCTTCGGGCGCGGTTCTGACGGTGGCGGAGGCGATGAGACGTCCCTCCTGCTCCTGCAGCGTGAGCGTGAAGACGGCGCGGTCGTCGGGCAGGAGCGGCGCGCGGAACTTCACCTGCAGGATGGCGGCTGTGCGCAGGCGCGGATTGTCGGTGGCCTCCTGCGCCATCAATTCGACGGCGGAGAGTTCGCAAATCCCTGGTACGATAGGATTTCCGGGGAAATGGCCGTCGAAGCCGGGGAAGGCGCGGTCGAAGGTGAAGGTCGCCTCGCAGGTGCCGTCGCCGTGGCGGACCAGGGGGGACATGCGCTCAAGGAGCGCCTGTTGCATCGGTGAGCGTGACATCAGGGGCGGGCTTTCAGGGTGAAGGTGGTGCGCGCGTCGAAGTTGCGGTAGAGGATGGTGTCGTAGGTCTGTGTCTCCGGATGCCATCCTTCATAGGCCGCCTGCCATTGGCGGCGCGGGAAGCGGCCGCTGCGCTTGTAGAGGAGCTGAAGTGGCTCCCTGCCGTAGATATGTTCGGCTTCAGGAGTTTCAAGGAAGATGCGGGCCAGATCCTGCGCCAGCGTGCCGAAGAGGCGGCTGCGGGCCGCCTGCGGGATGGTGTCGGCGAAGTGGCTTTTCGTCTGCCGCTGGCAGTCTCCCGCCACGGCGAAGAGTGTCACGCCATTGGGGGCGGTTCCCACGGCCTGGAGGGTCTCTCCGTCGGTCCTGATGACGACAAGGACGGTGAACTCCTTCCAGAGGAAGGCGGTCTTCATCGTGTAGGCGCATGTGCGTGGCGTTTGGAAGGCGCGCCGGAAGGCGGCCGCCTCCGCCGTCTCCTGCGAAACGGTCGGGCCGATGGCGGGCGGCGGCGTCAGCGAAGTCTGGCAGCCGCCGAAGAAGAGTCCGCCCCCTAATATAATAATAAGGAATATAAGGGAGTTGCAGCGTGGACGGAGGGCGGCGGCGCAGCGCAGGAGGGCCGGAACAACCACCAGCGCCGTCAGCGCCGTCAGCAGGATGCCGACGGAGAGGACAAGTCCCGTGTGGAACATGACGGGATGGCGGGAGGTCGTCAGCGCGGCGGTGGTGGCGATGGAGGTCAAGGCGGAGAGGAGCATGGCGGTGGGAAGGCTGTCGGGGGCTCGGCGTGCATGGAGGGCGAAGAGGCCGTAGTCGAGCACGAGGCCGGTCAGCATGGCCAGGCTGAAGAGGGCGACGAGATTGAAGGCGTAGCCGCAGAGCACGGCCAATGCGCCGCCGATGACAAGTGCCGTCGCGCCAGGCAGCGCAACGACAAGCAGCTGCGTCGGCCGCCGCAGGAGCGGGAAGAGCGCCAGAAGCAGGACGGGCAGCAGCCAGCGGCCAAGATGGCGCAGGCGCGGCTGGACGGCCGCCCACGTCGCCTTCTGGAAGGCGTCGGCGGAGGCGACCGCCGTGTCGGGGACGGCTGCGCCCGCTTTCAGGAGGCTGTCGCTGTTTTCAGGCGCGAAGGCCAGCGCGGTGACGCCATCGGGCGTGGTGCGCAGCAGGGCGCGCATGATTTCGCGATAGGCCTCCGGCATCGTCCCGCAGTCGCCGTCATTTATCACTAACTCTATGGAAGAAAAGAAGTTATCGCATAACGCGGCTGGCAGGCCGGCGGCCGTCAATTCCTGCTGGAGAGCCACATGCAGTTCGTCCAGCCGTCGGCGTGTTTCGGGCTGCCGCCAGGCGGCGAGATTGGCCTCGCGCGTGGCGCGGCTTGGCCACAGGAGCGCGGGATGGAAGGGCGGCTTCTGGCCTTCCTGCTGGACGGCCTCCGCGAGCGCCTCGCAGCGTGCCAAGGCGGTGTCTTCGTCAGGCGCGGCGACGACAAGCATGGCGCTTTTGTCCGAAGGCCGCCAGCGGCGCATCATCGCCTCCTCCGCCTGCGTTGTGGCCGTTGACGTGCCGTCGAGCGCCTTCAGGGAGAAGTCGGTTTTGAGGCGGGGCAGGGCGGTTGCGGCGAGGGCCATGAGGGCCGCCCAGAGGAGGCTGACGGCGGCGGCGAGGCGCGGTCCCGGCCGGAAGGCGGGCAGGGTGAAGGCGAGGGCGGTTCGCCGTTTGAGGAGGCCGGGCAGCAGCGCCAGCGAAAGGAGCAGGTTCACGGTCAGGATGAGGGCCGCGAAGAGGCCCAGCTGTCTATAGGCGCTGATGCCAGTCGTGGCGACCAGCAGGAAGACGGCGGCGGAGGTCAGCGCGCTCAAGAGGAGTGGCCGCAGCAGGGTGGCGATCCGCTGGAGCGGCCTCTCGCCCGCGTGGGCGGCGAAGACGTGGATGCATTGGTCGATGGCGAGGCCCGCGATGCCGCCGCCGATGCCGACGACGAAGAGGCAGAGCGGCCGGAAGAGGAGCGCCATGAGGCCGGTGACCAGCAGCGTGGAGAGCAGCGGGAGGCATGGCAGCCAGAGCGCGTCCCACGCCTTGCGGTAGAGGCCGACCAGAAGCAGGAAGAGCAGCGCCACGGAGGCGGCCGTCGCGGTCAGGAGGCCGCTTCGCACGGCCTGCTCGTTCTCCAGATTGTGCCGCAACGGCGAGACAATCAGGCACTTTGCCTCAGGGAAGGAGATGCGGCAGGCCTGCTCCAGTTGCGCGAAGAGCCTGGTGATGGCGTCTCCGTCCGGCGCCTTGTCGAAGCGCGGTTCGACGAGGACGAGGGCGCGCGTGCCGTCGGGGGAGAGCAGGAAGCCGTCCGTCATGTCGGCGTGGAGGCCGGCGGCGGCCTGGAAGTCGGCGAGGCGCTGCAGGAGGGGCAGGCGGAGGCCGAAGGGGTCCGCGCGCATGTCCGCCAACGGCGTGCCGGGCATGGCCATCGCCCTGCGGAGGGCGGCGGCCGCCTGCCGTGGGCTGGCTTCCTTCAGGATTTCAGGCGGCTGGGCCAGCGGCAGCGTGCCGATGATTTCGCGGACAAGCGCTCCCGCCTGTACATTATAATGTACAGTGGCGTCGGCGACTTCGTGCCGGGCCTCCAGCCGGGTCTCCAGTTCGAGCAGGCGCGCCGTCAGTTCGGGGCGCGTGGGAGGGCCGCCGTCCTCGGCGGCCGCAGCGGTCGCGCAGGAGCGCGCCCCTCCCGCGTCGAAGGCCAGCTCGATCTGGACGCTCTGCGTCAGGCGGCTCTTCTGCAGCAGGCTGTACATCTGCCCGGCCTGCGAATCCGACGGGAAGGCGTGCGCCAAGTCGTTGGTGTAGTTACCATTGAAGATGGCCAGAAGGGCGGCCGCCGCCAGAAGCGCGGCGAGCGTCCAGAGGAGGCGGCGCCGCCGCAAAAGGGCGTCGAGGCAGCGGACGGCGATGGAGGTCAGGGGAGTCGCCATGTCGATTCCGGAATGGGCACATTCCGTTGTATATTCTTGAAGAGAAGCGTGATAGTGTCCCCTGTCTTTTCCGTGAAGACGACCTTCTGCACGCTTTGGAAGTCAGGCGCCATGGTGAGGACGATGCGCGTGAAGAAGAGGGCGGCGCCTTGGGCGGCAGGCGTCAGCTCAAGGCTGTGGTCGTCCAGCACGCGCAGGGCGAAGGTGCGCTTCAGGGCCTCCGCGTTGCCGTTCATCCATGCGCTCTGCATCTCGAAAATCATCCGGATCCACGGGTACTTGGCGGCGTTGAGGGTGTTTACGCGGCCGCTTTCGGCGTCCCACATCCGGAAGGAGTCGCGCGTGAAGAGGCAGACGGACTTGAGGGGCGCCTCCGTCATCCAGGCCAGCCGCTTGTCCTGCTCCTGCGCAAGGCTTCCCTTGACGACCAGATCGAAGTCCAGATCGGAGATGTGGCGCGTCTGCGTGTATTGCGCGAGAAGCGTGCGGCTCTGTCCCAGCGGCTTGAGGCGCGACATAAATGCCTCTAGGGCAGGTTCTTCTGCAAGAAGAAAAGCCGCCAGGCAGAGCAGCAGGAGGAGGATGGGACGGGTTTTCAGAATCTGCATACGCTGATCTCTCCTGTGGCGCAGGGCGTGCCGTCCGCCAGCGCCATGCTGAAGGCGATGACGAACCAGTTCTCCATGGGCGATTCGCAGTCTGCCGTGATGAAGACCTCGTCGCCGACGCGAAGAGGGCGGAGGATCTTGATGTCGCGCGCCAGGGCCAGGAGGCCGGGGCGGATTTGGCCGCCGTTGTCGTGCGTGTCCGCCGCCGCCGCCGCCTGCGCCACCAGTTCGGGGATGGCCGTCGGGTCCAGCACGCCGTCGCCGTCGAGGAAGCGGTTGTCGGGTCGGACGGTGAAGGAGGCCTTATACAGGCTGCCGTCGCTGGAGACGAGCGTGTCGACCATCGCCATGGGCGGCTTGTGCGGCAGGAAGGGAGCGGCGGAGGTTGGCAGCGGGACGAGTTCCATTGTGTTTTATCGTAAATCAAAGAAACGCAATGGTTTGCGTGTTGTGCCAAAGACCTTCCTGTGGGCCGCTTCGCAGGAGACCGTGTGGAGGCGGACGTTGACGCGCGTATTGGCCTGCAGCTTCCGCGCCACCTCCAGCGATTCCATGTCGCCGTCGTTGAAGGAGACGTAGAGGTCGATGACGTCCGAGAGGCTGTCCCCCGTGACCTCCATGTAGTAGTTGTCCACGCCGTCGATCTGGTCGAGGACGTTGAAGAAGTTGGCGGGGTAGAGGGTGGTCCCCTTGACCTTGAGCATCTGCGCCTTGCGGGTCAGGATGGGGCCGAGGCGGACGGTGTTGCGGCCGCAGGCGCACGGCTCGTCGATCATGAAGCTGATGTCGCCCGTGCGGAAGCGCAGCAGCGGCATGCCCTCCAGCTTGAAGGGCGTGATGACGACCTCGCCGACCTCGCCCGGCGGCAGCGGATTGCCGTCGTCGTCGATGATCTCCAGGACGCCCAGGTCGGGGGCGGGATGGCCGCCGCAGCGCTGCGTGCATTCCGTAAAGCTGGTGACCACCTCCGAGGAGGCGTAGGTCGAATAGACGCAGCCCGGCCAGAAGTGCTCCAGCCGCTGCGCCAGCGGCGTGCGCGACATGTCGCGGTTGTGGAGGCTCTCCCCGATGCACAGGATGTGCTTGATTTTCGAGATGTCCACATGGGAGGCGGTCAAAAAGTCGCCCAGCTTGGCCAGGAAGGAGGGGACGCCGACGATGGCGGTCACGTCGTTGTTGCGGATGATGTCGGCGTGGCTGTCGAGCGTGTTGAGGCCGTTTCGGATGGTGGCGGCCCCCAGGCGGACGGTGCCCATGGAGTAGGCCAGGCCCGCGATGAAGCATCTGTCGAGGGTGCAGGTGATGAGGGCGGTGTCCAGGGGGGTCATGCCTGTGGAGCGGAAGCCGGTGGCGTCGCTGTAGGCGATGCGCTGCAGGTCGCTGAGCGTGTAGACGATCTTGCAGGGGCGGCCCGTGGTGCCGCTGGTGAAGACCACGTCCGCGATCTCCTTCTGGTCGGCGGCGATGAAGGCCTCGTTGCTGGCGTGGACGTCGTGCTTGGAGGTCAGCGGCAGCAGCGGCAGCTCTTCCAGCCGCAGATCGCGGTCGGGCAGATGCGCCAGCTTCTCGCGGTAGAAGGGGGATTTGGCGCGGCAGTAGCGCAGCTGTTCGTTCAGCAGCCGCTCCTGCTCGCGCTTGATGGCGTCGCGGCTCTGGAAGGCCAGGTTGGATTCGAGGTCAAAGGGATGCATGGCTGTCGATGAGTTTGTCCAGACGTGCGGCCTCCTCGGCAATGCGTGCATGGACGCGTTTCTTCAGGACGTATGCCGAAGGAATCTCCGCATATGCTTCCGGCTGGATGGGCGGCAGGCAGCTGATGCGGATCTCGCGGGCGCGGTGGAAGCGGAAGCGGCGGTCGGGGAAGCG
>CACZQQ010000222.1 GCA_902783355.1 uncultured bacterium | reverse complement strand
GGTCGCGCGAGGGTCTCCTCACGCAGACGCGCCCATGTGGCATCGTCAAGCGGAGCCCCCGAGGGCGTGTCGGCGGCGAAGGAGACCGCCGCCAGGGCGGCGGCGAGGGCGAGCGAGGCAAGGCGGGCTTTCATGGGATGCCGTTGTCTTTGTTTCCCAATGCTTTTGTCCAAACGAAAGCCCCGGCGGTGGCGGCGCGTCGCACCGCCCTCGTCGGGGCTGTCTTTCAGAGGCGTTGCGTTCCAGATGCGGATCAGGGCGTGACGGTCAGGAAGGTGCCGTCCTGGCCGCGGTAGCCGTAGCCGTTGGTGCGGGTGTAGAAGAGGTCGCTCTCGTGGATGTTGGTGGCCCACTGGCCGGGATTGAGGTTCTCGGCGTGGCCGTCGATGAAGCTGTTGGTGATGCGCCCTTCGTGGACGGCGTGGGCGAGGTTAGTGTCCTCCCAGCTGGAGTGGACGATGCCATAGACCTGGCACTTGTTGGTGGCGTTGTAGGAATCGCTGGTGTAGTAGCTGACGCTTGGCTTCTGGACGATGCCCGCGTTGAAGCTGCGCCAGGCGTTGTTGTCGGTGGCGCAGTAGTACCTGCCGCGGAGGCCGGCGAAGCCGTTGGTGGCGTAGGCGGTGGCGGTAGGCCCGTTGCCGCAGACGCCGTAGATCATGGACCAGCGCTGGGGGGCGGTGTCGGCGTAGTCGCCCTTGCGGGTGCAGGGAGCCGTCGGGCAGGAGAAGGTCTTGCCGTCGTCCGCAAGATATTTGAGGTAGACGAGGTGGTCGGCCCAGGAGACGGGGCCGGCCCAGCTGCCGGAGCCGTGGCCGATGCTGTAGGTGATCCAGATCTGGTTGTTGTCGTCGGCGTACATGGCGCCGGCGAGGACGTTGCCCTTCATGTTGTTGACGCAGCTGATGGCGCGGGCCTTGGCGCGGGCCTTGGCCAGCGCGGGCAGCAGCATGGCGGCCAGAATGGCGATGATGGCGATGACGACCAGCAGTTCGATCAGGGTGAAGGCACTCTTCTTCATGGAGGACTCCTTAGGTTGTGGGATTGTCTTAGACTTGGGAACTATCCATATTATGGACCACATTTCGTGAGAAATCAAGTCCCCGATGCATTTTTTTCCTGCAAAATCTGGAAACTGGGCTACATTTTAAGAGGCGCCAGCCATTCTGTGCTCTGATTTTCTGGATTCCCAATCTCCGCAACCCTAAAAGCAAAGGAAACACACCATGATGCGCAAGATTCTGCTTCTGTGCGCGGCTCTCGCATGCGCCGCCCTCTTCGTCACCGGCTGCAAAAAGTCCGACCAGGGGACAACCGCCACTCCGCCCCGCGGCCCTGGCTTCACGCTGCGCGTCGGCTTCGACGCCGACTTCCCGCCGTATGGCTACCGCGACGCGACCACCGGCGAACTGAAGGGCTTCGACCTGGATCTGGCCAAGGAGGTCTGCCAGCGCCGCGGCTGGAAGCTCGAACTGAAGCCCATCGACTGGGACGCCAAGGACGCCGAGCTGGACGCCGGCACCATCAACTGCATCTGGAACGGCTTCACCATCAACGGCCGCGAAAGCCTCTACACCTGGACATGCCCCTACGTGGACAACACGCTGGTCTTCATGGTGAAGGGCGACTCCGCCATCCAGACCCAGGGCGACCTGAAGGGCAAGGTGGTCGAGGTGCAGGCCGACTCCTCCGGCCTGGCCGCCATCAGCGACGAGAGCAAGGCGGACCTCAAGGCCAGCTTCAGGACGCTCAAGACCGTCCCGAACTACAACAACGCCTCCATGGAGCTTGAGAGCGGCAGCTGCGACGCGGTGATCGTGGACGTGGCGGTCGCGGACGACATCATCCGCAAGGCCAAGCCCGGCACCTTCCGCAAGCTGGAGGAGCCGCTCTCCACCGAGCAGTACGGCGTCGGCTTCAAGCTGGGCGACACCGCCACCCGCGATTCGGTGGAGGCGACCCTGCGCGAGATGGTCATGGACGGCACCTTCCAGCGGATCTCCGAGCAGTGGTTCGACGGCAAGAACGTCTGCGCCATCAAGTAGTCCCTTCCGACGGAATGCCCTGAAAGCCCCCTGGCGGGGACGCGGCGGCCCTGTCCCGCCCGCCCCCGCCTTTTCACGCCCCACCTACGATGTCGCGGGAAGTCCTCTACCACATCCTGCTCCAGCTGCTTGCGGGCATGCAGGCCACGCTGCTGATCTTCGCGCTGACCCTGCTCTTCTCGCTGCCGCTGGGCATGGTCATCTGCGTGCTGCGGATGTGCAAGCTGTGGCTCGTCTCCTGGCCGACCAAGATATTCATCTCCGTCCTGCGCGGGACGCCCCTGATGCTGCAGCTGCTCGTGGTCTTCTTCGGCCCCTACTACCTCTTCGGCATCCGCATCAGCGACGACTACCGCTTCCCCGCCGTCATCATCGCCTTCTCCATCAACTACGCGGCCTACTTCGCGGAGATCTTCCGGGGCGGCATCCAGGCGGTGCCCGTCGGCCAGCGCGAGGCGGCGCTGGTGCTGGGCTACTCCCGATGCCAGACCTTCTTCAAGATCATCCTGCCGCAGGTCGTCAAGAACACGCTGCCGGCCGTCACCAACGAGGTGATCACGCTGACGAAGGACACGTCGCTGGCCTTCGCGCTGGCCTACACGGAGATGTTCACGCTGGCCAAGCAGCTCTCCAGCAGCCAGCGCTCCATGATCCCCTACATCGCCGCCGGCGTCCTCTACTATCTCCTGAACTTCGTGGTCGCCTACTTCATGGAACGCCTGGAGAAGCACTATGACTACTACCACTGACACGCAGGCCGCCGCGCCGGTCTTCGAGGTACAGGGGCTCCACAAGAGCTTCGGCGGCAACCACGTCCTCAAGGGGATTTCGCTGGCGGTGCGGGCAGGCGAGGTCGTCGCCATCATCGGCCCCTCCGGCTGCGGCAAGTCCACGCTGCTGCGCTGCTCCACCCTGCTGGAGTTCATGGACCGCGGCACGATGCGCTACGCGGGCATCGCGGCCTGCGAGGAGGACGCGGCGGCGGGCGCGGCCGTCTACGCCCCGCAGGCCGTCCTGCGCACGCTGAAGGCGCATTTCGGGCTCGTCTTCCAGAACTTCAACCTCTTCCCCCACTACAGCGTCCTGAAGAACATCGTCGACGCGCCCATCTGCGTGCAGAAGCGCGAGCCCGGCGAGGTCGTCGAGGCCGCGCGCGTCCTGCTGAAGAAGCTGGGGCTTGCGGACAAGGAGGCCGCCTACCCCTGCCAGCTCTCCGGCGGACAGCAGCAGCGCGTCTCCATCGCCCGCGCCCTCATCAGCCGTCCCGACATCATCTTCTTCGACGAGCCGACCTCCGCCCTCGACCCGGAGCTGACGGGCGAGGTCCTGCGCGTCATCCGCGAACTGGCGGCCATCCACATGACCATGGTCATCGTCACCCACGAAATCGACTTCGCGCGGCAGGTGGCCGACCGCGTGGTCTTCATGGCGGACGGGGTCATCGCGGAGGAGGGCGCGCCGGAGCAGGTCATCGGGGCGCCGAGGAACCCGCGCACGCAGGCCTTCCTCCGCCGCCTCCAGCGCGGGGAGAAATAAAATCCCCGCCTCTTCTATCCCTTGCCTCCCTCTCCGCGCGGAATGTCCTGAAAATGGAGGCCGTAGTGGAGGAGGTAGCGGCTGAGGCGGTCTGCGTCGTTGGAGGACTTCTTGGCGAGGCGCGAGACGGCGAAAAGCCGCCGCCCCGCCTCGGAGAGGCTGCGGCTGGCGGCGCAGACGCGCAGGACTTCCTGCAGCTGGACAAGCTCGAAGCGGTCGTAGCGTTCCGCATAGTCGTCGCCCAGCAGGGCGGCCAGCAGGGTGTCCTGCGCCTCCGACGGCGGCGCGGCGGAAGCGGCTTCGGCCTGGCTGATTTCGGCGTTGACGGTAGGCAGGTCGATGCGGCCGCCGGGGGCAAGGGTGGCCAGCCGCGTGATGACGGCGTTGAGTTCGCGGAAATTGCCGCGCCACGCATGGCGGCCGGCGAAGGCCATGAAGCGCTGCCATGCCTCGCGGTTGAAAGTGACACGCTGGCCGCTCTTCCGCGAGAACTGCTCCAGCTCGTATTCGACGTTCGGCTCGATGTCCTCCGTCCGCTCCGCCAGGCTGGGCAGCCTGAACTGCCACAGGTTGATGCGCTGGTAGAGGTCGTCGCGGAACTTGCCGGCGGCCACGTCGCCCTCCAGGTCGCGGTTCGTGCCGCAGATAAGCTGGAAGGAGCTGCTGACCTCCTGGTCGGCCCCCAGCGGCAGGAAGGTCTTCTCCTCGATGGCGCGCAGAAGCATCGCCTGCTCGTCCACGCCCAGCTCGCCGATTTCGTCCAGAAAGAGCATGCCGCCGTCGGCGGTCTTGAGGAGGCCCGGCCGTTCGCGGACGGCGCCCGTGAAGGCGCCGCGCGTGTGCCCGAAGAGGGTCGCCATGGCCTGGTCGCCGCGCAAGGTGGCGCAGTTGACATCCACGAAGGCACCCGTCAGTTGGCCGTTCAGCCTCTTCAGTTCATATATCTTCTTCGCCAGACGGGATTTGCCTGCGCCTGTCGCCCCCGTCAGCAGAATCGGCTCCCGCGAGCGGACGGCGACCCGCTCAATGGTCTCGATGAGCGTGTTGAAGCGCTTGTTGCGCGTCTCTATGCCCGATTTGAGGAAGGCGAGGTCGTTCTGGCGCTCGACCGCGAATCGTTTGGCCAGCAGGTCGTAGCGCGAGAGATCCAAGTCGATGAGCGTGTATTTGCCGCGGCCGGGTTCGGCGGCGTGGCTGGGCTGCGTCTGGACGAGGCGGCCAGGCAGATGGTGCGATTCGTTCAGCAGGAAGAGGCAGATCTGCGCCACGTGCGTGCCCGTGGTGATGTGGATGAAGTAGTTGTTCTCCTCCGGCACGAAGTGCCGCTGGCGGCAGAAGTCGTACAGCCTGCCATAGACCTCCTCGAAGTCCCATGGGTCACGCAGCTCCAGCAGTTCCGGGACGACCTCCGTGTCCGGAGAACACAGCCGTATGTCGTGCGACACCGACTCCATCAACGGCTGGAAACGGCTCGTGTACCAAATATGGTACTCGTCGAAATGCAAGTCCTCCTGCATGGCCAACGCCACCGACGGACGCCAGAAGCGCCACCTGTCCGCCCCGCGATGGTGGCTGTCCAATGTCGTGCCCAAAAACGAAAAAATGATGTTTTTCATAAGATTTGTTTCTAGTTTTTTAGTGGATTTTCTAATAATATAGCCCGAAACGACAGGCCGGACGAAAGCGACGGCGGGCTTCTGAAAAACTTTCACTCTATTTTCCAGGGGGCGGTTTCTTCCTGCGCCTTGAGGCGCCCATTTTTGGCACGCGACTTGCTATATGGAGGCGTTGACTTTTCCCTTTTGATCACAGGTTCCCCTGAAACAACAGCGATGATTACCATTGACGGTTCTTTTGGAGAGGGCGGCGGCCAGATTCTGCGGACGGCATTGAGCCTGTCGGCCATCACGGGCGAGGCAGTCCGGATAACGCACATCCGCGCGCGGCGTCCGAAGCCCGGCCTGATGCGGCAGCATCTGATGTGTGCGCGGGCCGTGGCGGCCGTTTGCGGCGGCGCGCTGACGGGCGACGAACTGAAGTCGCAGGAGCTGTCGCTGCGGCCTGGCCGCCTCCGCGGCGGCGACTACCGCTTCGCCATCGGCAGCGCCGGCTCCACCGTGCTTCTGGCGCAGGCGGTCCTGCCCGCACTGCTCTTCGCGGACACGCCCTCGGCGGTCGTCTTCGAAGGCGGCACGCACAACGACCACGCGCCCTTGTACGATTTCTTCGAACGCGTCTTCCTGCCGTGCCTGCGCGCGATGGGGGCCGAAGTCGAGGCGACCCTGGAGCGCATCGGCTTCTATCCTGCAGGCGGCGGCAAGATTGCCATGTCTGTCAAGCCCG
>CACZQQ010000221.1 GCA_902783355.1 uncultured bacterium | reverse complement strand
TGGGCTGAATGAAATCCTGACCGATTTTCAGTTTGCCGTCCTTGAAGAACACGGAGCCGATGATGACCCGTCGGGGATGAATCTGCGTTTTGGAATAATGCACGTGGAAGACGATGCGGAGGCGCCCCTCCTTGTCGTGGAAGAAGGAATGGTGGCCCGTGCCGACATATCCTGCCAGGCGCCGCAGGATCGGGTTGTCCGGCGTCTTGCGGAAGGGGCCGTGCGGCGTCTCCGAGACGGCATAGCCGACCGCGTAGTCATGCGATTCATAGTGGTTGGCCGTGTAGGTCAGATAGTATCTCCCGTCGTGCTTCAGCATGAAGGGGCCCTCCACCGTCCGGATGGGTTCGGAGCGCAGCTCCCACTCCTCCGTCGGCCCGAAGCAGCAGAAGAGGCTCCCCTCGCGCAGGGTGGCGCGGTCGTCCTCCAGTTCGGCGCCCCAGATCTCCGAGCCGCGCGCGCCTTGGGGGCGGCGGCTGAAGTAGATGTAGGCCTGGCCATCGTCGTCGACGAAGCATGTGTCGTCGATCCAATGTTCGTTGGGCATGTCGTAGATGGGCTTCCGTCCGACCTCCACGAAGGGGCCTGCGGGATGCGGCGCGCGTGCGCAGGAGATGTGCAGTTCGCGCGAGAAGTACATGGCGAAGCCGTCGCCCTGTGGATAGACCTCCGGCGCCCAGAACCACTTTTCGGCGCCCGTGTCCTCGCGGCGGAGGGCGAAACCGCCGCGTCCGTTGTCGCAGAGGCGCCACTCCCGCAGGTCGTCCGACTCGTAGACCAGAATGCCGTCGTCGTGGGTGGTGCCGTAGGCGTAGTACCTGCCGTCATGGAGGAGGATGAAGGGGTCGCCCGCCAGCAGGGGAGAGGAGTTTGAACAGAATTCTTTCATAACCTATTGATTATCAATGATTTACAGTAAAAACGAATCTGTCTCGGCCAGCCAGGTCGCGGAGAATGCGCACATCGGAGAAGCCATTTGCGAGGGCCCTTGCCTGGAGCGCCCTGCCCTGCGTCTCGCCCATCTCCATGAGCAGGCAGGCGCCGGACGCCATGAAGCGACGTGCCTCGTCGAGGATGCGGTAGGCGACCGCGAGGCCGTCTTCCGCCGCCTCCAGAGCCAGACGCGGCTCGTGCGCCTTGATTTCGGGGTCGAGGGCGGCGTATTCCGCAGGAGAGACATAGGGCGGATTGGCGGTGACAAGGGCGAATTGCGTGCCCTCTGCCAGCGGCTCAAAGAGGTCGCCCTGAAGGAATTGCAGGCGAGGCGGCTTCAGGCGCGCGGCATTGCGTCGCGCCCAGTCCAGCGCCTCCGCCGAGAGGTCGACGGCGGTGTAGTCCAGGTCGGGGCGTTCCGCCGCCATGGCCAGCGGGATGGCGCCGGAGCCTGTGCACAAGTCCAGCACGCGCGTGCCAGCGGGCGCGGCTTTCAGCACTTTCAGGGCCTCCTCGACAAGCAGTTCGGTCTCGGGGCGCGGGATGAGGACGCCTGGCCCGACCTCCAGCTCCACGCAATAGAACTCCGTGGAGCCGACGGCATACTGGAAGGGGACGCCCGCCTCGCGCCGCCGCAGCATCTCCTCCAGGCGCTCCTGCGGCGCGGCGTCGCGCCATGCCAGCTCCACCATCCAGCGGGCCTCCTGCACGGCGTTCTCGACGCCCGCCGCCTTCAGGCGCGCGGCCGCCGCCACATGCAGGGCCTCCGTCAAAGCTGGTAGAACCCCTTGATGTATTTCCAGCCCTCCTCGGCGGTGTCGCACACCTTGAAGAGGCCCAGGTCCTCCGGCGAGATGAAGCCCTCGCTGACAAAATACTTCCAGTCGATGAGTCGGCTCCAGAACTCGCTTCCGAAGAGGACGATAGGCACCCGCTTGACGATGTTGGTCTGCACCAGTGTCAGCACTTCGAAGAGCTCGTCCATGGTGCCGAAGCCGCCGGGGAAGCAGCCCAGGGCGCGGGCGCGCTTCATGAAATGCATCTTGCGGATGTTGAAATAACGGAAGTTGAAGTTGAGGTTTTCCGTGATGTAGGGGTTGGGCTTCTGCTCGAAGGGCAGCTTGATGTTGAGGCCGACGGAGATGCCGCCGGCCTCCGCCGCGCCGCGGTTGCCGGCCTCCATAATGCCGCCGCCGCCGCCCGTGCAGACCACATAGCGGTATTCGGGCCCGTCGGCCTTGTCGAACTCCGTGACGAGGCGGGCGAAATCGCGCGCGACCACATAGTACTTGCTGAGGCGCATGGCGTTCTCGGCCCGCTGCAGGCGCAGTTTCGCCGCCTCGCTGCCCTCGCCCGCCATCAGCGCCGCCTTCGCCGCCGACAACTCGGCGGCCGCGTCCTCGGGCGACTTGATGCGGGCGCTGCCGAAGATGACGATGGTGGAGAGCACCGCCTCCTTCTTCAGCTGGAGCTCCGGCTTGAGATACTCCAGCTCCAGACGGATGGCGCGGCACTCGGGGCTGTTGAGGAAATCCAGGTCTTCGCTGGCCCGTATCAGACTGTTGTACATCGTCCCGCTGTCCTCCGCTGTCAAAAAGGCTCTTCTACGGCATCATGCCGGGGGGCATGCCGCCGGGCATGCCTTCCATGCCAGGCTGCGCGGAGGGCGGCGGCGCCTCGCGGCGCTGCTTCTCCTTCTCGGAGATCCACTCCATCCCCTTGCCGTCCAATGTCTTATACCAGATGAAGCCTTGGCTGCGCATGTAGTTGGGAATGTCCCTTTCATCCGCGAGCTTCTTCAGGTAGTTGATATAGATGGACTGGACACGGCTGACAAGGTCGTATTTGGAAATCCACAGCTCGATCTTGGAGGTGCGCAGATGGGCCGTGGGCTTCGCGACATCCGGCACGTAGCCGTTCTTGCGCAGCATGTCCGGCGTGTTCCGGATGATCAGGTCCTGGACGCAGGCGTCGTACTCGACCTGGATCTGCCCCTTCTGCAGGCGGATGTACTCCGCCTTGGCCTCCGCATTGAGGTTCTCGTAGAACTTGGCCCTGTCCAGCGGATCCAGGTCGCTGCTGAGGATCATGCGGTTGCCCAGGAGGACATACTCCTCGTTGATGCCTGTGAAGGTCTTGTCGTCGATGAAGGTGTTGGGGCCGCGGCCGTCGCGCAGGACAAGCGACACCTTGTCGCCAATCTGGTACATCTGGTAGAGCTCCTCGGCCTCCTCGTCCACCAACGCCTTGCGCTCGTCGGGCCTGATCTTCTCCAGCGCCGTCTCGCGGGCCTGCTGCTCCACCTCGTCCACGATGGTCTCCTTGCTCTTGCTGGGGCGCGTATTGGCGTCGCGCCAGTCGATCTCGATGCCGGGCAGGCGCAGGATCTGGAAGTTGCCCAGCATCCTGTTGTTCTCGCGCTTGCGGATCATCAGCTTGATCATCTCGACGACGCGCTCGCGCGTCACTTCGCGCGTGATCTTGTCGTAGTTCTCCTGACGCCTCTTGGCGAGGATTCCCTCGATGCGCGGCTTCTCCTCGTTGAGCCAGGCCTGCTCGTCGTAGACCTCCGCGGCGGGGGCCATATCGTCGTCGTCATCGTCGTCGTCGTCCCCGCCCATCTGGGCCTGGAGGGAGAGCGTGGTAAAGGCAAAGAGGGCGAAGAGGGCGGCCAGGAGGCGTGCACCAAAGCGATGGAAGAGTGATTCTTGCATGACGGTATGTTTTTTGTGCGTGAATGGGCTTCGGGCGGCTATTTCTTGTAATGGACACAATTTAAACGCCTTTGCCGCGCTTGCCACACATGACGGGCAAATTTCCGCGTGAAACGGGATTTTTTCCGCCTTTTTTGGCTTTCAGCGTCCGATGAAGCGTGTCATCTCCTGCTGGGCGCGGTGGAGGCGGGCGGCGTTGTCCTTGAGGAAGCCGTCGTCCTTGACAGGCGCGTCGTCGATGGTGGTCAGCCTGTTGCCGAAGAGAGCCTTCTTGCCGATGGGGAGGAGGTACTTCCTGCCGTTGGCGGCGAAGACGGCGGTGTCCCAGCCGAAGCAGAGGAACCCCGTGCGCTCGTAGGCGTCGTCCATGAGGTTTCCGCCCACGCAGTAGTCCTCCGGCGCGCTGGCGACGCCCAGCAAGGGCGCGATCGTCGGCAGGATGTCCGTGTGGTGGCTGAGCCGTTCGTAGACGGCGGGCGCCTGCCGCGGGAGGGCGATGACAAGCGGCGTGCGGATCTGCTCCTCCACGAAGGTGGAGTTGTGGCCGAGGCGCCCCTTCTCGTAGAACTCCTCGCCATGGTCGCCGGTGACGACGACGATGGTGCGCGCCGCCACATCGGGCCGTTCGTCCAAGGCCGCCAGCAGCCGCCCGATCTGGAAGTCGACGCGGTGGGCGGCGTTGATGTAGCGGTTCTTGAGGCGCGGCGCGTCCTTTTCGTCCAGCAGGGCGTAGTTCACCTGGCGGGCGTAGTCCGGCCGGATGAGGCCGTCTTCGTCTTCGGGGAAGGAGTAGGCGGCATGGGTTCCCTCGAAGAAGCAGAAGAGGAAGAAGGGGGCCTCAGGGCCGCCGTGGGCGCGCAGGAAGTCGATGGCGCTGTCGATGTTCTGCCCGTCGCGCTGCCACGGGATCCCCTTGGGGTACTCCTTCAGTTCGCTGTCCTTCATGGAGGCGAAGACGGTGCGGTCGAACTCGGGGTAGGAGAACTTGGCGGAGGTCTGGCAGAGGAAGGCGTAGCCGTCCTCGCGCAGCCAGTCGAAGAGGAGCGGGCCGCGGGCGGCGCGCAGGAAGGCGTCCCAGCAGTTGGCGTGGAGGCCGTAGAACATGCTGAACATGGCGGGGCGGGTGCCGTGTCCGCCGCTGTAGTGGCGCGTGAAGCGCACGCCGCGCGTGGCGGCCAGCCTCCATGTGCAGGGCATGATCTCCTCCGTCAGCATGTCCGCGCGCAGGGATTCGGCCACCAGCCAGACGATGTTGGGGCGTTCGTGCGCTATCCGGCGGACGGGCGCCGCCGGATAGCGCAGCGTCCTGCCGCCGCCGCGCGCCGCAGTCCGTTCGGCCAGGCTTTCGCGGGCGGGCTCGTCCACGCCGAGCCGCCGCAGGAAGCTTCGCATGCGCACATAGGGGAAGAGCGGATAGGTCTCCACCTGGGCGAGCGTGGCGTCGTCCGCCTTGTAGTCCGCAATGCCTTCGCAGAGGAAGGCGACACCAAGGCAGAGGACCGTCAGAAGGAGCCATGCGAGGGCGAATCCTCCGGCGCGGCGGCGCAGGCCCTCCGCGAGGCGCCGTGCGGCGCGGTCCGCCAGGCAGCCCCAGGCCAGGAGGAACTCAAGGGCGAAGAGCAGCGCGGCCCCCAGGCCCATCAGCGCATAGTTGCTGCGCTGCAGCCCCATGGACTCGATGCCGCCAGGCGTCAGCAGCAGGTTGAGGACAAGTCCGTTGACATGGTAGCCGAAGAGGCCGAGAACCACGCGGTCGGAGATAAGGAAAAGATGCACGAGGAAGGCCGTCAGCGCGCACAGGCCGTATATCAGCAGGCGCCGTGGCCGCGTGGCCGACGCGCGGCCGTTCAGGGAAAGCAGCGCCGGCAGGCAGGGCGGCAGGGCCATGGCGGCGCTCCAGGAGACGAGCGCGCAGGCCAGGAAGAGGACGCCCGTGCCGCCCGACACAGGGGTGCCGCCCTTCAGGAACAACGCCAGCAGGATAAACGCAACTATTTGCAGTGCAAATAGATACAATAGAACTCTTGAAATTCTGGCAGCCATGTTCAGCCTGAGGCGCGCCGCCTTTCGGACGGCGCGACCGTTGCGAAAACTACCGCTTGCGGTAGGAGATGCGGCCCTTGGTCAAGTCGTAGGGGGACATTTCGACGGTCACCTGGTCGCCCGGCAGGATGCGGATGAAATGGAGGCGCATCTTGCCTGAAATGTGGGCGATGATCTCGTGCCCGTTCTCCAGGGTCACCAGGAACTGCGTGTTCGGCAGCAGCTCCTTGACCGTCCCCTCTAGTTTGATGCAGTCTTTGGCCATGCAGTGAGAATCTCCGGCTCGTTGTTGGTAATCAGGATCTGGTGTTCGAAATGGGCGGACAGGGAATGGTCGCACGTGCGCGTCGTCCAGCGGTCCACGGGGTCCAGGGCGATGGCGTAGTGGCCCGCGTTGACCATGGGCTCGATGCAGATGACCATGCCCGGGCGCAGGCGCGGCGTCTTCCCGAAGACGCTGTAGTTGGGCACTTCGGGCGGCTCGTGCATGTGGCGGCCGCAGCCGTGGCCCACCATGTCGCGGACGGTGCTGAAGCCCGCCGCGCGCGCGACGCGCTCCACGGCGCGCCCGATGTCGTTGACGCAGTTGCCGTCCCGCGCGGCCGCGATGCCGGCGCGGAGGCCCTCCTCCGTGGCCAGCATGAGGGATTCGGCCAGAGGGGCGGGGCAGCCGCCCGCGCAGACGGTCCGCGCCGTGTCGCCGTTGTAGCCGTTGAGGGTGACGACGACGTCCAGCTTCACGAGGTCGCCGGGCATGACGATGCGGTCGGCGCGGCCGATGCCATGGACGACCTCGTCGTTGAGGGAGACGCAGATCTGGCCCGGGTAGCCGTGGTAGTGGTAGGAGCCGCTGGTGCCGCCCGTCTCCTTGATGAACTGTCCCGCGAGGCGGTCGATGTCCAGCGTGCTGATGCCCGGGCGCACCTCGTCGCAGAGGCGCGCGAGGACTTCCGCGGCGGCCTGCGCGGCGGCGCGGATGCCCGCGACCTCGCGGCCGGAATAGATGGCGATCTTCTCCTGAGCCATGGCCTTAGATGCCCAATGCCTGCGCCAGGCGCGCGTAGTTCTCCTCGATGGAGCCGCCCGCATTCTGGACAGTGACCAGACGGCCGCCCTGACGGTAGAAGTCCGCGACGGGAGCGGTCTGCTCGTCGTAGATGCGCAGGCGGTCGGCGACGGTCTTCTCCGTGTCGTCGGAGCGCTGGTAGAGGTCTGCGCCGCAGCGGTCGCACTTGCCCTCCACCTTCGGGGGGACCGCGTAGATGTTGTAGATGGCGCCGCACGCCTTGTTGGAGCACATGCGGCGGCCGGTCAGGCGGCGCATGAGGACCTCGCGGGGCGCGTCCACGCAGACGGCCGCGCCGAAGGCGAGCCCCGGCTGCGCCGACAGGATCTGCTCCAGGCTGCGGGCCTGGGCGACCGTGCGGGGATAGCCGTCCAGCAGCGCGCCCTTGGCGGCGACGTCCGCCTTGGCGAGGCGTGAGGCGACCATCGCGGTGACGATCTCGTCGGAGACGAGGGCGCCGGCGGCGATGAGGGACTTGACCTGGTTGCCCAGTTCGGAGCCGGCCGCCATCTCGTCGCGGAAGAGCTGCCCCGTCGAGACGTGGATGGCGCCAGTCCGCTTGCAGAAGATTTCGCCGAGGGTGCCTTTGCCGGCCCCCGGGGCCCCGAGGAAGATGTAGATGTTCGCCATGGTTGGGATTCGCGTGTCGGGTCTTTGGCGCGGCACATCCGTGCCGTGAAAATCAAAGCGCCCCGTGGGCCACCGGGGGTGGCGCCGGCGGGGCGTGCCAGTGAAGCGGTTGCGGGAGGGCGGGCCTGGCCCCTACATGCCGCGGCGGCGGAGGATCCCCTTGGAGAGGAAGCCGTCGTAGTTGCGGCTGATGAGGTAGGTCTGGATCTGGCGCAGGGTGTCCAGGAGGACGCCGACGATGATGAGCAGGGAGGTCCCGCCGAAGAACTGCGCGATGTTGTGCGGGATCTTCATCATGGAGTTGGTCAGCAGCATGGGCAGGACGGCCAGGACGGCCAGCCAGATGGCGCCCGCCAGGGTGATGCGCGTCATGGCGTGGTCGAGGAACTCGCTGGTGGGGGTCCCGGGGCGGATGCCCGGGATGTAGCCGTTGTTCTTCTGGAGGTCGTCCGCGATCTGGATGGGCTTGAACTGGTTGGCGACCCAGAAGAAGGCGAAGACGATCAGGAGGAAGACGTAGAGGACGATGTACCAGAAGGAGCCGGGCTGCAGGAAGGTGGTCGCCAGCCAGCTGGTGAAGCGGTTGAAGGGCAGGAAGCGCAGCAGCATCGTCAGGAAGGAGAGGATGGCGCCGGCGAAGATGATGGGCATCACGTTCGCGTAGTTCACGCGGAGGGGCAGGTAGGTCGTCTGGATGCCGGCCTGGCGGCCGCCGACGGCGCGCTGCTGCGCGTAGCGGATGGGCACCTTCCGCATGCCTTCCGTCAGGATGATGGCGAAGACCGTCACCGCGATGAAGAGGACGATGAGGATTCCCAGATGGATGATGTTCAGCTGGTTCTCGCCGGTGGAGCCGCCCACGAAGACGAGCTGGTAGAGGGAGGTCACGGCGGCGGGCAGGCGGCCGATGATGTTCACGGCGATGATGATGGAGGCGCCGTTGCCGATGCCGCGCTCGGTGATCATCTCGCCGAGCCACGTCACGAAGAGCGCGCCGCCCGTCAGGATGATGACCGTCTGCACGACGAAGCCCGTGCCGGGGTTGATGACGATGGAGGAGGCCCCGCCGCCGAGGCGTTCGGGGTTCATCATCGCCAGGGAGAACATCACGCCCTGCACGATGGCCACGACCACCGTCAGGATGCGCATGATGAAATTGTACTGCTGGATGCCGGCCTCGCCCTCGCGCACCATCTTGTTCAGGGAGGGGATGACGGGCGTCATCAGCTGGAGGACGATGGAGGCGGAGATGTAGGGCATGATGCCGAGGGCGCCCACGGCGAATTGCTCCATCGCATTGCCGCTGAAGATGTTAAGCATCCCCATGATGCCGCCGTTTTCGGCATTGCTGTTCAGGTTCCGGAAGAGCTCCGCCAAGCGCGCGGGGTCGACGCCGGGGCACGGGATCGTGGCCGTCAGCTCCACCAGCGCAATCATGCCGATGGTGAAGAGGATCCGCTTGGACAGTTCGGGAATCTTGAAGCAGTTGATATAGGTCGAGAACATTGTGTTTCCCAAAAGGACGTGGATGTTTTAGGAACGGGCGGACGGGCGCCGCCGCCCTGCCCCGCCGGAAGGCGGAATGGTCTCCCGGCGGGCGGAGGGGGCGCGCCCTCCCTGTCCGGGCTACGCCTGGGCCTTGGCGGCCTCGGCCTCGGCCCTCGCCTTCGCGGCCTTCTTGTTCTTCGCGTCGAGATGGCGCTGGTGCTTCGCGGCGCGCACCTCCTCCTGGGAGGGCATCAGGGCGGTGCAGGAGCCGCCGACGGCCTCGATGCGGGACTTGGCCTCCGCGGAGAACTTGTCGGCGGTGACCTTCAAGGCCTTGGTGATCTCGCCGTTGGCCAGGACCTTCAGCGGCATCTCCTTCTTGCCCAGCAGGCCGCGCTGGTTCAGCGTCTCGCGGTTCACCTCGGCGCCGGCCTCGAAGTTCTGCTCCAGGACGTCCAGGTTGATGACCTCGAACTCGATGTGGTTCGGGTTGTTGAAGCCGCGCTTGGGCAGACGGCGGATCAGCGGGATCTGGCCGCCTTCGAAGTAGGGGCGGCGGCGCGCGCCGGAACGGGCGCCCGCGCCCTTGTCGCCGCGGCCGGCGGAACGGCCGTTGCCGGAACCATCACCACGACCCACTCGCTTGCGCTCAGGACGCGGGACCGTATTCTTCAGTTCGTGAAGTTTCATTGCTGTCTTGACCTCGTTTGGATGATGGCCCCTAGAGGGCGTTGATGTCGCGCTTGGCCAGCATGTCGCCCTTCGTGCGCAGCTTGCGCAGCGCCGCGAAGGTCGCCTCGACCACGTTCACGGGATTGTTGGACCCCAGGGACTTGGCCAGCACGTCGCCGACGCCGGCCAGCTCCAGGACCGCGCGCATGCCGCTGCCGGCGACGACGCCGGTGCCGGGCGCCGCGGGGCGGATCAGGACCTTGGCCGCGCAGAAGCGCGCGTCCACGGCGTGCGTCAGGGTCGACCCGAACATCGGGACCTGCATGAGATGCTTGCGGGCGTGCTCGCCGCCCTTGCGGATGGCGTCGGAGACTTCGTTGGACTTGCCGAAGCCCAGGCCGACATGCCCCTTCTTGTCGCCGACGACGATCAGCGCGCTGAAGGAGAAGTTGCGGCCGCCCTTCACGGTCTTGCTGGAGCGGTTGACCGCCACCACGCGCTCTTCGTATTCGTCCTGCACCTGCTCGCGGTCCTGGGCGGGACGGCGCTCGCGGTTGCCGCCCTGGCGGCCCCGGCGGGGCGCGGGCGTCGCGGTGCC
>CACZQQ010000220.1 GCA_902783355.1 uncultured bacterium | reverse complement strand
TTCCGCAGGCTGCGCGCCCTTCCGCCTTCGCCAAGGCTACGGCGGACAAGCCGGGCGCTTGCCAGCGGTTACGCAAGGTCGCGCACTGCGTGCGCTGCCGCTTTGCGGCTTTCAATTACCTACCCTCATGGAGAACAAAGTGTTGTGGTTAGAACCACGGCTGCACGCGAATTCGTGTCGATTCGTGTCGATTCGTGGTCTGAAAATCAATGTTTGACGGCAAAAAAGCAGATTCAGGCCCCTTCCAGTTCGGCGAGGAGGGCCCGCAGGGCGTCGGCCTGGCCGCGCGACTTGGCGGCGCGCTCCATGGCGGAGTTGTCGCCGGCGAACTTGGCGTAGGCGTTGATGACTTCCGGCGCAGGCGTCTCCAGTTCCGCGATGGCCTGCCGCAGTTCGGCCAGAAGCGGCGCGCATTCGCCGCCGCGGCCCAGTTCGCGCAGGGCCTTCACGCGCCAGTAGTCCATTTCGCCGGCGTGGATCCAGCCCTTGAGCGCCCTCTCCAGTTCGGTGCGGCAGCCCGCCTCGTCGCCGAGCGCCCTTCGGCACTGCGCCATAAAATAACGGCTCTTTGGCTCCGCGCCGGCGTCGCCCGGCCGCCCCGCCTGGAGATTCTCCGGATAGGTGGTCGATTCTTCGAAGAAGGCGAGCGCGGCCCTGTAGTCGCCTTTTGCCATCGCGGCCTTGCCGAGGCCGAGGCACGCCTCGACGAAGGGCGCCAGCAGGCTGTCGGCGCCCTCCCAGACATGGAAGCGGCGGCCGGTCAGGATGTCATGCGCCTGCCGGAAGTCGCCGACGGCGTTGCAGATGGTGGCCAGCCGGAGCATGCACGCATCGTACTTCTCCGCCGTGACGCGGTATTTCTCGAATAACTTAAATTGTTCATTTGCAGATAGTTGTAATCTTTCTGCGAGCTTTGTGGCCTCGTCCAGGGCGCGGAAGTTCGTGGGATCGGCCTCAAGCGCCTTGAGGTAGTAGGCGTAGGCTTCGCGGCTTGGGAGGCCGGCGGGCGTGCCCGTGTTGGTGAAGTAGGTGCCCGGATGGGAGAGGCCGAAGCCGAGGCAGCGCAGCGCCAGCGCGTGGCGCGGCGAGAGCGCGACGCATTTGCGCCAGTCCGCCAGCGCGGCCTCCTTGCGGTCGTGGTTCCATTCGCAGCAGCCGAGATAGTACCACAGGTTCGCCGCCTCCGGCACGGCCGCCACCGCCATGCGCAGGACCTCCTCCTCCTCCAGACGGTTCGGGAAGACGTAGTCCGTCGCCATCGCGTCGGCGGCCTTCCAGGCGGCGCAGGCGGCCGCCATGTCGCCCTGCTTCGCCAAGGCCGCGCCCCTGAAGACGCCGAAGAGGGCATTCGCGAGGCTGTCGCAGGCCGCGAGCGTGTCCGCCAGCGGCAGTGCCTCCGCGCCCGTGCGGTAGGGCGCCTCGCCGCCGGCGCGCTTCAGCGCGGCGCCGCAGAGCGCGGCCGCCTCGTCCCAGAGCCCCATCCCCCAGCAGTCGGCGACGCACTCCAGCAGCTGCTGCGCCTTGAGGCCACGCCTCTCCAGCGCCGCGTCCGCGCCGTCCCGCAGCGCCACGGCCAGCACTTCCAGCGGGTCGAGGCGGACGGCTTCCGCGAAGGCGGCTGCCGCCTCGTCGTCGCGGCCGAGTCTGTTCAGGAAGGCGCCGCGCATCGTATGGAGGGCGGCCTCCTGCGTGCCCAGGGCAAGCGCCTCGTCAACCATCTCAAGCGCCTCCGTCCAGTCGCCCTTGAGGGACGCCAGCCGCGCCAGTTCTGCGTAGGCCTCCTTCTTGTGGGTCTGCCGCCAGGTGCAGCGCCAGAAGAGGTCCTCCGCGCGCTTGAGATTGCCCATATGTCTTTCAACGAGAGCAAGATAGTATTCAGGCGCGGCGTCGAGGGCGCGCGTGAAGTTCTGCGTGGCGCGGGCGACGGCGCGCTCCAGATAGGGCTTCGCCTCCGCGAAGGAGCCGTTCTTGGCGAGACGCACGCCCATCGCGAGATTGGCCTTCGTGTAGTCGGGGTCGATCTCCAGCGCCCTTATATAATAAGGTACAGGATCCACGAGGCCGTTGTGGAACTGGTCGAGGCGCAGGCCGACCTCGTAGGCCAGCTCGGCCGAGGCGTATTCCTGCGGCGGCTTCGGGTTCTCCACCTTCGGCGGCAGCGGCTCGCGCGGGTCGGGGCCGACGGGCCTGTAGGAGAGGAAGGCGCGGTCGTCCTTGTCGGAGAGGACGGCGGTGTAGAGGCGG
>CACZQQ010000219.1 GCA_902783355.1 uncultured bacterium | reverse complement strand
GAAGCCCTCCACATCCAACTCCCCGAACACCGCGCTGACGGTCTACAAGCAGGAAGGCAACAAGATCCGCGAGCAGTTCACGGTCTCCCGCTTCTCCGCCAACGACAACACGGGCGACGGCACCGAGATGGCGCGCTTCTATCAGCGCGAGATGACGCCTGGCATCTACTATGTGGATGTCTGGAGCGAGGACGGCGTGCGCGACATAGGTGCCAGATACTACATGCATCTGCTGATTGAAGACCAGGTCGGCCTCGACGCGCCCTACTGGTCCGCCGGCAGCGGCAGCCTCACCGCCGAGCTGACGCCGTATCTGCCCAGCGCCGACGAGGATCTCCAGGTCACGCTCAACTGCAAGGCCTACAGCGCCTCCGGCAAGGAGCTCAAGAGGTTCTTCTACCTCTGGTACTGCAACGGTGCCATCGTGCCCTTCAACGGCAAGCGCGACATCACCGAATACACCGCAGGCACCTACCTCTACAGCTGCGCCGTCGAAGGCATGTCCACCGTGCCCAGCAGCCAGACGCAGGACGGCGATGTCTGGCGGTGCGAGGTCTACGCCTACGATCCCGACTATGGCTATACGGAGCCCATCAGCTCCAACGCAGTCATCATCGGCGGCAGCGTGAACTTCTCCATGTCCTTCACGCCCAGCAAGGTGTACAACTACGGCACGCCCGCCGTCGAATTCGGCGAAGAGGTCGTCACCATCGGCTGGACGCCCGAGGCCACCTTCGGCTTCGACCTGGGGCTCGACGAGGCGGCGCCCAGCCGCACCATCCCGAACGGCGACGGCACCTACACCCGCATCCCGCTGGAGCGCGGCAGCACCTACACGCTCGGCCTCTCCAACAATGCGCCGTATCTGCTGACCGACATCCGGCCCTACAACGAGACCAGCTCCTGGTTCATCGTGGTCGAGATGGGCATGCCCAACAACGACGACATCGCCTCCTGCAGCCTGGCATGGAGGGCCAACTCGCTGCCTGTCGACGGCACAGGCGTGCTCAACATCACCCAGATGAACAAGCGCGCCGACGGCTTCTTCGAGCCCGTCGCCGGCACCACGGTCACCATCTCCGAGAGCGACAAGGACGAGCTCGGCACCTACAGCGGCGTCATCGCCCTGAGCAAGGGCCAGATGGCGACCCTGCAGACCGATGAGAACGGCCAGAAGTTCGCGGTCTTCCGCGTGACCGTCGGCACGCCTTCCGACATGCAGACCATCAGCCTCAAGAAGGGCTGGAACCTCGTCGCCCTCAGCGTGGCGCCCGTCAACGCCAACGTCAGCGACGTCTTCAGCGACGGCGGCGTCCGCTTCTACAACGGCTCCGTCTGGCAGTATCAGGACGGCAAGTACGTGGAGGCCACCACGCTTGAGGCCGGCCGCGGCTACTGGCTCTACAGCCGCGTGGACCGCGACGGCATCAACATCATGGGCGCCGCCGCCGACACGGCCATCACCTTGAATGCGGGCTGGAACATCTTCGGCCCCATCTACAAGATTGATGACTTCGTGGCCACCTACAAGACGGCCTACCCGCAGGTCTACAGCGCCATCGAGAAGGTGGAGGGCACCGAAGACCAGCTCGAACTCTACAAGTTCGATGTGACCACGGGCGGCTACAGCCTGGCCACCGATTCCAGCGGCAAGTACGTCCTGACCCCGGGCGTCGGCTACTGGATCAAGGTCAAGGAAGCCATCCAGCTGCCGGTCGTGCCGAACAAGTAGCCGCCAGACAGACCACCGCGCCCCGCCGGAAACCACCGGCGGAGGCGCCCGATAGATGAAACCACTGCGCCGATGCGCTCGCCCCCAGGGCCGGCGTATCGGCGTTTTGATTGTAGATTTCCCTGCGGCGTTTGTGTCCACCAAAATGGCGCCCGTTCAGGTTGGGGCAGGGGTTCAGGGGCGCAGCCCCCGTCGCTTGTAACTTCCGCCTGGCATGCCCCCAGGCGCGTGGCTTTTGCTTCCGCCAACTCTTCCATGCCCACTCCTTCCACAAAAGTCGCACTTGTCACGGGCGCAGGACGGCGCATCGGCGCCGCCATTGCGCGGGCGCTCGCCGCCGCCGGCTATCGCCTCGTCCTCCACTGCAACGCCTCCCGCGCGGAAGCCGAGGCGCTTGCGGCCGAGCTGGGCGGCTCCGAACGCGCCTGCGTCCTCCAGGGCGATTTCACGGATTCGGGCTTCCTCTCCTCAGCCGTCTCCCAGGCGGCGGCATTCTTCGGCCGACTTGACCTTCTGGTGAACAATGCCTCCCGCTACACGCGCCTCCCGCTGGACGGGACCCCGCCGGAGGAGTTCCAGAGGCAGTTTTTGCTTAACTGCTTTGTTCCTATAGAGTTAATGCGTCAATTCGCCGCTCTGGGCACCCCTGGCTGCATTGTCAATCTTCTGGACGGGCGCATCTCCAAGTGCGACACCGCGGCGGCGGCGTATCATCTCTCGAAGCAGACCTTGGCCGAGGCGACGCGCATGGCGGCGCTGGCGTATGCGCCGCAGCGCCTTCGCGTGAACGGCGTGGCGCCGGGGCTTGTCCGCCCTGCGGAGGGCGTCCCGCTCTCGCGGATGGGGCGGCTGCTCTCCTCCGTCCCCCTGGGCCGCCGCACGTCGGAGGAGCAGGTGGCCTCCGCCGTCCGATTCCTGGCGGAAAACGACGCCGTGACCGGCGAAATCCTCTACGTGGATGGCGGCCTCCATCTGTCGGACGCCTTCATCGGCGAGAAATGAGAAATCATGAATACACTGCACAACCATAGCAAGTGGAGCGACGGCATCCACACGATCCGTGAAATGGCGCTGGCGGCCCAGGCAGCCGGCGCGGACGCCTTCGGCATCAGCGACCATCTCGTCCTTACCCCGAAGGAGCTTGACGTGGATCCCGCCGACGTCTGGTGGATGCCTCCCGCCAATCTGGAGGCCTACATGACGGAGGCCAAGGCCGTCAAAGCGGAACTTACCGACGAGAAGTTCAAGGTCTTCATCGGCCTGGAGGCCGACTATTTCCCCGAGACGGTGGATCGTCTCCGCGAAACCCTTGCTCTCTATGACTTTGACTATGTCATTGGCGCCGTTCACTATGCAGGCAAGTTCCCCATCGACCACAGTGCCGCGAACTGGGAGCGCCTGACTACCGAACAGTGCCACGAAGTCTGGCGCCTCTATCTCGACAAGCTGATGGGGCTGACGCAATGCGGTTGTTTCGACTGGGTCGCCCATCTGGATGTGCCCAAGAAATTCGGCTATCCCATGCCCGAAGACCTCCGGCCACGGATGCGCGAAGTCATCAACGCCATCGCTGATGCCGAGCTGGCCATCGAGCTCAACACGGCCGGCCTGGACAAGGAGTGCCGCGAAGTCTATCCCGCCGAATGGATGCTGGAGATGGCGGTCGAACAGGCGATTCCCGTCGCGCTGACCTCCGATGCCCACAGCACCGAACAGGTCGTCAGGCATTTCCGCGCGGGGCTTGTCTACATGGCACGCTGCGGCATCGAACCGGCCCCACCTGGCCACCTCTTCGGAAGACGGCAGAGATAATGGTTCGACGCGGACGGTATATTCTGCTTCTGGCATTGTGCCTCTTTCTGGAGGCCGCGCTGGCCATGGCGGGCTTCCGGCCGCCGCTTCTGCCCCTGTGCGCCCTCGCCGTGGGAATGCGGCGGCAAAGCCTGCGGACCCTTCCGGCAAGCCTGGTTGCCGCACTCCTTCTGGACGCCCTCTGGGGGCATGCGCTGCCGACTGAAATCCTGTCGGTCCTGCTGGCTGGCCTCATCGCGGCGGTCGCCGTGCGCTTCAGCGCCGTCTATTCATGGGCGGCCATGGCGCTTGCCGGCGCCTGCGTGGCCCTCGGAACCACGGCGCTGGCGCTCGTGGCGCGCGGCGGCGCCGACGGGGCAGGGCGACTCCTGGGCGGCCAGCTTCTGGGCGGACTGCTTCTGGCGCCCCTGATGGGGGCGCTCGCGGAGCATTTCCTTCGCGCGGATGTCCTCTGGAATCCACGCGCGGGCGGCATCCAGGTGGATGGCGAAGGCGAGGACGCCCCGTCATGAAAGTCTCCTTGCAGAACATCTTCCGCAGCAGTGGCGGCCGCATCCAGACCCGCTGGCGCGTGCTCTTCTGCACGGGGCTTGTCGCACTGCTCTACTGCCTGCTGGCCTTCCGCCTCTGGCAGGTCCAGGTGCTCCAGGGGCCGGAGCATCTGCGCCGCGCACGCCGCCAGTGCGTGCGCCCCGTGCGCCTCAATCCCGTCCGCGGCCGCATCTTCGCCGCAGGCGGAGAAGTCCTGGCGGACAATGCCGCCTCCTACCAGCTGGTCTTCTATGTCTCCGAAATGCGCCGCGGGCGGCGACAGCGCACCATCGACGGCATCCTGGAGACGGAGCGCTCACTGGCCGCCTACCTGGGGCGCGCCCCCCGCTTGACCGCCGAACAGGTGTCGCGCCAGCTCAACTACCGCCCCGTCCTGCCGCTGACGGTCATGGAGGAGCTGTCACATGCGGAACTGGCCGCCCTGGCGGAGTATCTGCCGCCCGTTCCAGGCGTCGCCGTGGAGGCGCGTCTGCGGAGGAGCTATCCCTATCCCGGCCTCCTCAGCCATGTTCTGGGCTATGTGCAGATGCGCCAGCCGGACGGCGGCGACGTGCTGGAGGATCTGCCGCGCCTCTATGTGACCCCTGAACAGGTGGGGCAGAGCGGCCTGGAGGCCGCCTATGACGACCAGCTCAACGGCCAGGCCGGCTCCCGCCTCCTGATGGTCGATTCGATGGGCTATGCCCGCGACGAGGGCGGTGCCGGCGTCCCCTCCGTGCCGGGCAAGGACCTGCGCCTGACCATCGACGTGACGGCGCAACGGCTGGCCGAGCGGCTTCTTGCAGGACATGCGGGGGCGATGGTGGTGCTGGACGTGGAGACGGGGGCCGTCGTCGCGATGGCCTCCGCGCCCGGCTTCGACCTGGCCTCCCTGACTTCTGCCGAACTGGTACGGCTGAACCGCGACGAGGCGAACCGCCCCCTGCTGAACCGCGCCTGCCGCGGCGTCTACACGCCAGGCTCCATCATGAAGCCGCTCCTGGCTCTCGCCGCCCTGGAGCGCCTCCCTGACATGGCGGCGGAAAACTACACCTGCGACGGCGTCTTCGTCCTGGGCAAGAACGCCGGCATCCGCTGCGCCGCGCGCGCGGGGCACGGGGTCCTGGATCTGCAACACGCCATCGCCTTCTCGTGCAACCCGTTCTTCATTCGCCTGGGGTTGGCTCTCGGGCTGGACGAATACAGCGAGTTCCTCCAGGCGGCGGGCGT
>CACZQQ010000218.1 GCA_902783355.1 uncultured bacterium | reverse complement strand
GATGGCCTGCTCGAAGCTCTGCGGCTTCGGCGCGCTGCTTGCGTTGGGTTCTGACATATTAACGTTCCCTCCGAAAGGAAATTGTTGATGCGATGGAAAGATTATTTCACCTCGAGTTGGATTTCGCCCTCCGCCAGAAGCGCCTTCAGCGCGTCGCCGGGGGCGACCTGCGCGGCGGCGCGCACGGCCTGCCCGCGCTTGTCCAGCAGGACGCTGTAGCCGCGCTTCAGGACGCCGCGCGGGCTGTAGGCCTCCAGCAGCGCCGTCTGGCGGCGCAGGTTGGAGGACGCCTCCGCGAGAATTGCGCGGACGGCCTCCTGAAGGCGCCGCCCATTCTCCTTGAGGCGGCTTTGCTGCAGGAGGACCTGCTGCGAGAGAAGCGGCTTCAGGCGCACGAGCGCCAGCCGCAGCCGCGCGCGCTCCTGCGACAGGCGCTGCGGGAAATGGCCTTGCAGGGAGGCCAGCGCCCGCTCCAGCCGCATGGTCTGCTGCGCGTAGAGGTTCTCCGGCCGCGTGAGGGCGGGGCAGGCGAGGGCGCGCGTGAGGCGGTTGCGCAGCTGCCCCAGAAGGAGCCTCTGCGCGCTGGCCAGGCGCTGCCGCAGCTGCGAGAGGCGCTGCGCGGCTTCGTAGGCGACCTCCGTCACCTTGACGGCCGCCTCCGTGGGCGTGATGACGGTGCAGTCCGCCGCGAAGTCGCACAGCGTGCTGTCGATCTGGTGGCCGACCGCGCTGACCACGGGTGTCTGCGAGGCGGCGACGGCCCGCGCCAGCGCCTCGTCGTTGAACTCCCACAGGTCCTCCATCGAGCCGCCGCCGCGCGTGATGACGATGACGTCGCAATCCCCTTCCGCGTTCAGGAAGTCGAGCCCCTGGCGGATGTCGCGCGCGGCGCCGTCCCCCTGCACCTTGACGCCCACCACGCGTATATATATATTAGGTACGCGCGATAGGGCGGTCTTGATGAAGTCGTGGACGGCGGCGCCGTGGGCGCTTGTGAGGACGCCGATGCGGCGGGGCAGGGCGGGCAGGGGGCGCTTGCGGGCGGAATCGAAGAGGCCCTCGGCCGCGAGGCGGTCGCGCGTCTCCAGATAGCGCTGCATGAGGCCGTTCTGCTGGACGGCGGGCATGATGCGCAGGACCTTCAGCTGGTAGGTGCCGTTGCGGATGTAGCAGTCCACCTGGGCCAGGACCATGACGGTGGAGCCTGTGGCCAGCCCCTGCCGCTGGAACTCGGCCGCGCCGCCAAAGTGGACGAGGGAGATGGCGGTGCCGTCGGGGTCCTTCAGCGTGGAATAGATTGTGTTGCGTGCGCCCGGCTGGACGCGGCCAAGCTCCCCCTGCACCCAGATGGGCTGGTCGAAGCCCTCGGCCAGCAGGGCGTGGACGCCTCTGTTGACCTCCTGCACCGACCAGGCGAATTGTGGATCGTGGGGGATGCGCATGGCGTGGAGACAGAAACGCCCCGCCGATGTCAGCGGGGCGCGGGGGATTCATCTACTCTTCGTCTTTGTCGTCGAAGGCGCTGTCGGCCTCATCCAGCATGTGCTGGCGGGAGGCGATTTGCTCCTTGCAGAACTCGATGAAGGCGTCGACGTCCTCCTTCACGAACGTGGCGGAGATGCCCGTGTGGCTGCCCTTGTTGTAGGACTTGAGGGTCTTCGCGAAGGGGAGATCCTTGCCCAGCATGATGGGCACCATCTGCGTGACCTGGGGCAGGAAGCCGTCGATCATCGGCTTGAGCATGCCGGCCATCTCAGGCGCGGAGAAGCTGCCGTCGAGGCGCATGTCCGCGCTGTCCGCCTTGGCGACGAAGGAGTATTCGAAGACGCGCAGCGCCTTGAGGATCGAGATGCCCATGGCGGCGCTGGGGTCCTCTTCGGAATCGACGTCCAGGTTGGTCTGGATGAGCTTCTGGAGAGGCTCGGAGAGGAGGATGGCGAAGCTGACGGCGCCGCCCTTGGTGCGGTCGTTGTTGTAGTACTGGGCGACGTAGGGGGCCAGGGCGGGCGGATTGTCCAGCTGGCGCTTCACCGTGGCGACCGTGCCCGTGAAGAGCTGCTTGCCGTCGGGGGAGACGACGAAGAGGATCTTGAACTCGGGCTCCTTCTTGGGGGCCAGCTCGTAGGCCAGCCAGCCTTCCTTGTAGGCGGCCTGCTTGACGAGCATGTCGCCGTCCTCCTTGGCAAGCTCCGCGTCAAGGCGCTTCTGGATGTCTGCCCTGAGGGACCTCTCGGCCTCGACGCCGTAGATGAATTCGATCTTGCTGGTGTCGACGTCTTCGCCGTTGCCCTTGAAGGCGCCGCTGAAGGCGGCGGAGAAGACGACGTCGGAGGCGATGTCCGGGTTCTGCTGGATTTCCTTGATCGCCTGGAGCAGGGTGTCGTTGCCTTCGCACATGGTCTCGAGCTGCGCGAGGATGGTCTTGCTCAACTCCTTGACAAATGGCGATTTGGAGAAGGCCTTGTCGCCGGCGAGGACGATTTCGGCGTTGGGCAGCAGGGCGTTCTGGACGGTGGGGGCCGCGAAGAGGGCGGCCGCGAAGAGGAGGGCGCAGAAGGCGAGGAGGCGTTTCAGTTGCATTGTTTTTCTCCTGGGGGTTGCGTGGCTTGCAGGGGAGGGATTCGGTTCAATCGAACATCTTTTCGCAGACGATGGTGGCGTCGCGGGCGGGGCCGACGGAGACGATGCCGATGCGTGCGCCGGCGACCTCTCCGATGCGCTCCACGTAGCGGCGGCACTTGGCGGGCAGCTGCGCGTAGTCGCGGATGGCGGTGGTGTCGCTCTGCCAGCCGGGCAGCGTCTCGTAGATTGGCTCCACCTCGCCGAGCACCTTCAGGCTGGCGGGGAACTCGTTGAGCGGCTTGCCGTTGTGGCGGTAGCCGACGCACAGCTGGATCTCCTTGAAGGAGTCGAGGATGTCCAGGCGCGTGAGGGCGATGCAGTCCAGCCCGTTGAGCTGGCAGGCGTATTTGACGACGGCGAGGTCGAGCCAGCCCGTGCGGCGCGGACGCCCCGTGGTCGCGCCGTACTCGTGCGCGATTTCGCGGATGCGCTCGCCGATGGGGTTGAGCTGCTCGGTGGGGAAGGGGCCTTCGCCGACGCGCGTGGCGTACGCCTTCACGACGCCGACGACCTTCTGGATGTCGCGCGGCCCGATGCCCAGCCCCGTGCAGACGGCGCCCGCCGTGGGATGCGAGCTTGTCACGAAGGGGTAGGTGCCGTGGGAGAGGTCGAGCATGGCGGCCTGCGCGCCCTCGAAGAGCACCTTCTTGTCGGCGGCGATGAGCTCGTGCGCCAGCGCGCCCGTGTCGCAGACGTATTGACGCAGCCTGTCGGCGTAGCCGCAGTATTCGTCGTAGATCTGCTGGAAGTCGAGCGGCTCTTCGCCGAAGACCTTGGTGAAGAGGAGGTTCTTGTAGGCCAGCACGCTCTTGAGCTCGGCGGCGAAGGCCTCTTTGTCCATCCACGAGACGACGCGGATGCCGATGCGGTCGGCCGCGTCCGCGTAGCAGGGGCCGATGCCGCGCCCCGTGGTGCCCACCTTCGCGTTGCCCTTCAGCTTCTCCTGGCACTTGTCCATGAGCCTGTGGTAGGGCATGACGACGTGGGCGCGGTTGGAGATGCGAAGCCCCTCGGCGCTCTTGCCCTGCGCCGCCAGGTCGGCCAGCTCCTCCAGAAGCACCTTCGGGTCGAGCACGACGTCGTTGCCGATGATGCAGGTGCAGCCCGGATAGAGGATGCCGGAGGGCAGCAGGTGCAGCTTGAACTCATGGCCGCCCGCGACCACCGTGTGGCCGGCGTTGCTGCCGCCCTGGAAGCGGGCCACCACGTCCGCCTGCGCGGCGAGGAAGTCCACGATCTTGCCTTTGCCTTCATCACCCCATTGGGTGCCGACGACTGCGATTGTTGACATAAGTACTTGGTATTCAGGAAGATGGGTTATTAGACAGTGACGGCGGCGCCGGCGATGGCGGCGTCCGCGTTCTTCTGCAGGAAGGGCTTGACCTCGGCGGCGAGGTAGTCCAGCGTCTGGCGTTCGGCGCGGCCCGTGTAGCGGGCGGGATCGAGCGCCTGCCCGAGATCGAGGCCGAGGCCCGCGAAGTGCGGATCCTTGGCGAGACGCTCCAGCAGGTCGTTCTCGCCGCCCTCCTGCTTGACATGGGCGGCGGCGGCCTGCGCGTTCACGCGGATGGCCTCGTGCAGCTCCTGGCGGTCGCCGCCGGCCTTCACCGCGTCCATCATGATGTTCTCCGACGCCATGAAGGGCAGCTCCTGCTGCAGGCGGCGCGCGATGACCTTCGGGTAGACCACGAGGCCGTCGGAGACGTTGGCGTACAGCGACAGGATGCCGTCCACGGCGAGGAAGGCCTCGGCGACGGCGATGCGCTTGTTGGCGGAGTCGTCCAGCGTGCGCTCGAACCACTGGGTGGCGGCGGTCATGGCGGGGTTCAGCGCGTCGCAGATGACGTAGCGCGCGATGGAGCCGATGCGCTCGCTGCGCATGGGGTTCCGCTTGTAGGCCATCGCCGACGAGCCGATCTGGCTCTTCTCGAAGGG